>DATHSP010000070.1:0-1737 GCA_035464075.1 Thermoleophilia bacterium
GAAGCGCAGGACGGTCTTGAACGGCACGTCGGTGCGCTGCACCACGAACGCGGCCAACGTGCCGATGACCGTCGCGAGCGCGGTGGCGGCGAGGGACACCCACACCGAGTTCCACAGCGCGAAGTAGTTGCGGGGGCGGCCGAACACGGCCTCGTAGTTGCGCAGCGACCAGTCGCCGTCCACCAGCATGCTGCGCAGGAAGACCTGCACCAGCGGGTAGACGACGATGACGAGGACGAACGCCGCGATCAGCACGAAGAACACCATGCGGCTGTCGAGCCGTCGCAGCGCCGTCATCTCGGGGTGGCTCTCGGGGTCAACGTCGCTCCTCGGCGCGGGGCCTCACGCGTCGACGCCACGGGGGGCCGGGAGAGCCCCCCGGTGGCGTCAAGGGACGGCGAACTCAGTAGAGGTCGGAGAAGCGGTCCCGCAGCTCGGCGTCCTCGGCGGCCAGGCGGTCGTAGTCGACGTCGAGCGAGACGATCTGGTCCGCGGTCGGCAGCCCGGCGGGCGGCGCGACGTCGGAGCGCACCGGGATGAAGAACTTGCTCACCATGAACTCCTGGCCGGCCTGCGAGATGATGAAGTCCACGAAGGCCTTGGCCGCCTCGACGTTCTCGGCCCCGGCGGCGATGGCGATCGGGCTCGCCACGGTGACGGCGCCCTCCTCGGGGAAGAGGAACGCCACTGGCGCGCCCTCGGCGGCCTGGTTGGCGAGCACGTAATCGATGCCCTTGATGACGGCGAACTCACCGCTGGTCAGGCCGCGGGTGACGTCGCCGGTCGCGCGCAGCAGCTGCACGCCGTTTGCTTTGGCCTGCTCGAACCAGGCCCAGCCGAGGTCGGGGTTCTGCACGAAGGCGCCCAGGGCGGTGAACGAGGTGCCGCTGTGCAGTGGGCTGGCGAGCGCCGCGCGGGGGCCCCACTCGAGGAACTCGGCCCACGTCTTGGGCGCCTCCTCGAGGCTCACGAGGTTGGTGTTGTAGCCGATGCCCATGTTGAACACGCGGCCGGCGATGAAGGTGTGGTCGGGGTCCTTCAGCGTGTCGGGCACGGCCGCCGCCTCGGGCGACTCGTAGGGCATGAGCAGGTCCTCGGCCTTGAGCTTGAGGAAGAACGCGGGGTTCGCGGCCCAGATGACGTCCGCCCGGATGCGACCGGCGTCGCGCTCGGCGTAGATGCGCTGCTCGAGCTCGACGCTACCGGAGTACAACAGGTCGACCGTCACGCCGGGGTGGGCGGCCTCGAAGGCGGCGATGATGTCCTCGACCACGTCGACCTGCATGGACGTGTAGAAGTTCAGCGTCCCCGAGGGCTGGGCGAGGGCGCTGCCGAGACCGACGACCAGAGCGGCCGCGGCAACGAGGGCGACGAGACGACGCACGGCGAAGAGTTTCCGCATGGCTCGTACCTCCTTGGGCTGACATTCCCATGATACGGGCAGCGGGCGACCCCGGGCTCGGGATCAGCCGTCCCGCGTGTCCGATCGCGGCGAGGTCGTTGCCGTTCAATCCAGCCCCGTCGGCGACGCCGCGGCCTCCTCCTCGGCCTCGAGGGCGTGCAGCCGCTCGATCACCTCGGCGTGGGCGTGGGTCCAGGGTTCGTCGGCGTCGATGGCGTCCTTGCAGGGACCGCAGACCAGCCCGAGCACCTCGGCCGGTCGCTCGTGGCAGATCGCGCACGGGCCTTCGTCGACGTTGGGGGGAACCGGGTCGTGGAGCATGACGCCTCCTTCCA
>DATHSP010000071.1:0-9589 GCA_035464075.1 Thermoleophilia bacterium
GACGGGCGCCCCGAACTCGACGCCGAGGCGCTGCGCCGGGTAGTCGCCGAGTGCCTCGACCTCGGCGTGCACGTGATCACGCTCACCGGCGGCGAGCCGCTCCTGCGCGACGACCTCGAGCGGCTCGTCGCCGCCGTCCCACCCGAGCTGGCGACGACCCTCGTCTTCACCAACGCGCACGGGCTCGACGCCGCGAGGGCACGGTCGTTGCGCGCGGCGGGGCTCTTCGGGGTGCACGTGAGCCTCGACTCGCCGGATCCGGCGACGCACGACCGCCTGCGCAGCTGCGAGGGCGCCTTCGCCCGCGTCGAGCGCGGCGGGCACGCCGCGCTCGACGCGGGCCTCAAGGTCGGCCTCTCGACCTACGCGACGCACGCCTCGGTCGCCGCCGGCGATCTCGCCCGGCTGACCGCCCTTGCCCATCGCTGGGGTGTCCACGAGGTCACGGTCTTCGACGCCATCCCTACAGGCCGTCTGTTGCACGACCGCGACGTACGGCTGACACCCGCGGACCATGTCGCCGTCGTCCGCCAAGCGCGCCGCGCCACCCGCCGCTACCGTCGCCGGCCCCGCGTCGTGAGTCAGTCCTGGACCAACCGGCGGCGCGGCTGCGCCCGCTACATCGGGTGCCTGGGCGCAGGGTTCCAGGTCCACGTGACCGCCCAGGGCGACGTCACTCCCTGCGACTTCACTCCGCTGTCGTTCGGCAACGTCGCCGACGAACCGCTGGCGACGATCTGGCGACGGATGACGACGCACCCCGAGTACCGCCGTCACAGCATCGCCTGTCGCATGCAGGACCCGCGGTTCCGCGCCCGCTACATCGACACGATCCCGGCGGGCGCGTCCCTGCCGCACCCGATCGCCGAGTTCGACCGGGCGGCCGTCGGCGACGCAGCTGCGGCGCGGTCGTCCGGCTGACGGACGACCGACAGGACCCTGCGAGTCCCGCGCGGGGACCCATGCGAGAGCCTGACCGCCAGCCTCTGCGGGGCCTGCGCGGCGGCTCAGTCGACGACCGCGAGCCCCGGCGGCCCGAGCTCGTGGACGGCGCGCACGTCGCGCCACGAGACCCAGAAGAGGCTGACGGCGACGCCGCAGCCGGCCGCGATCCACAGCGTCGCCGAGATGCCGATGAGATCGGCGACGGGCCCGGCGAGCGCCAGCCCGGCCGGGTAGAAGGCTAGCGAGCCGAGATAGTCGTACGAGGAGACGCGCGAGATCATGTCGGGCGGCACCTCGCGCTGCATCGCCGTCAGCCAGAACGGGTCGAACATGCCCCAGACGACGCCGAGGCCCGCCGCCGAGGAGAAGAGCGCCCAGGCCGGCGCGGTCGTCGCCAGCATCGCCATGGGGAGCGCGGTGACGCTCATCCCCAGCGCCAGCACGAGGAACGGCCGTCGCGGCCGCCAGCGCAGGGCGATCGCGCCGCCGGCGATCTGGCCCAGACCCATGGCGGCGGCGAGGAAGCCCCACGTCCGCGCGCCGTCGTACGCGTCGCGCGCGACGACCGGCCCGAGGACCGTGAGCGGCGCCTCGACGGCGAAGAGGAAGAGCGAGGCGCCGCTCACCATCACCCAGAGCCAGGTGTGACTCGTGAACTCGCGCCAGCCCAGCCGCAGGTCGTCGAGGAAGCCGGCCGCCGGCACCGGCGCCTGCCCCTCGCTCGCCGCGACGCCGGAGGGGGCGACCGCGTCGGCCCCGGGCGTCGCGGCCGTGTCGGCCCCGGGCGTCGCGGCCGAGGTCCGCGCCACCGGGTGCAGCCGCCAGAGGAACCAGGCGCTGACCACGAACGTGAGCCCGTCGACACCGATCGCCCAGCCGGCGCCGAGGGCGGCGACTAGCAGGCCCCCGGTCGCCGCCCCGAGCGTGATCGACCCGCTCTGGACGAGGCCTTGGAGGGCGTTCGCCTGCTGCAGGCGGGCGGAGCTCACGACCTGGGGCACGAGCCCGGTGTACGCAGGCCGGAAGAACGCGTCGCAGAGCCCCATGCCGACCTGCAGGAGGACCAGCATCCAGACAGTGGCGACGTCGCCGAGCAGCAGCCCGGCGGCGAGGAACTGGAGCGCCGCCCGCACGACATCGGCGCTGAGCATGACCATGCGCCGGGGGAGCCGGTCCGACCAGACGCCACCGACGACGATCATCAACGCCATGGGGAGGATGTACGCCGCTTCTACGAGCCCGATGTCGGTGGCCGAGCCGCCGATGGCGAGGACGGCGAACGGCAGGGCGACGAGGGTGAGCATCGTGCCGGCGATCGAGGCCGCCTGGCCGATGAAGAGCTTGCGGAACTCGGGCTCGCGCAGGGCGCCCAGGTTGTCGGAGAGCGTGGCCATGCCGCGATGCTATCGCCGCATCCGGCGACCCGCCACGGCAGGCGCCCCGACCAGCCCCTGCGCGATGCGCGGCGGGCGACCCGCCACGGCGCCTACTCGATGCGCGGCAGGCGCCGCTCCAGCCAGCCCGGGATCCACCAGTTGGCGCGCCCCAGCAGGCGCATCGTCGCCGGCACCATGAGCACGCGGATGATGCTGGCGTCGACGGCGATCGCGACCGCGAGCCCCACGCCGATCGCCTTGGTCACGATCACGGACGTGAACGCGAAGGCGCCGGCCACGATGATGATGATGAGCGCCGCGCTGGTGATGATGCGCCCGGTGCGCGCCAGGCCGAGGCCGACGCTGGCGCGGTTGTCGCCGGTCTCGAGCCAGGCCTCCCTGACACGCGACAGCAGGAAGACCTCGTAGTCCATCGACACGCCGAACACGGTACAGAACATGATGATCGGCAGGGTGGCGTCGACGTAGCCCGGGCTCTGGAAGTCGAAGACGCGCTCGAAGTTGCCCCACTGGAAGATGAAGACGAGGGCGCCGAAGCTGGCCAGGATCGAGAGCGTGTTGACGATCACCGCCTTCAGCGGCAGCAACACGCTGCGGAAGAGCACCAGCAGCACCAGGTAGGTGACGACGAGGACGAAGAGCACGACGTACGGGAAGCGGGCGTAGATCGAGTCGACGAAGTGCTCGACGCCGGCCGACAGGCCGGCCACGTGGACCGTGGCGCCGGGCGGTGTCGGCACCGTCTCGATGAGCGCCGGCAGGGCACGGCCCTCGGGCATGTCCGGCTCGCCCTCGGGCACGACGCGGAAGAGGACCGTGCCCGGCGCCGTACTGGCGGCGGCGAGCCGCTCGGCGGCCGACAGGGCCGCCGCCTTGACCGCCGCCGGCAGCGGGAGCGGCAAGGCGTCGAGGGCCGCGTCGCCCCCCTCCGCCAGGGCCTGCCAGAAGGCCACCGCGGCGGCCGGCGACTCCATCCCGGGCAGCGTGACGATGCTCTCGACCGAGGCGACGCCCTCGAGGGCCTCGAGCCGCTGCCCGTACTCGTAGAGCTCCGCAAGGCGCGCCGGGTCGAAGGGGTCGGGCGCACCCTCCTCCCAGGTCAGCATGACCTCGTTGGGCAGCAGGCGCCCGCGGTCGAAGCGCTCGGCGATGAGGTCGTAGCCGCGGCGCGCCTCCACGCTGCGCGGCAGCTCCTCGGCGGTGGGGACGTTGACGACGATGCCGGCGATGGGGCTCGCGATGAGCAGGATGACGGCTGTGGTGACCACGAGCACGGGGACCGGGTGCGCCATCACCCAGTCCGACCAGCGCCGCCAGAAGTGGCCCTCGCGGTCGCGCCGGCCGAGCACGCGCAGGGCGTCGACCCGCGGCCCGAGGATCCCCAGCAGCGCGGGCAGCAGGGTGAGCGCCACGAGCACCGAGAAGAGCACGACGACCGCGCCGCCGATGCCCATCGAGCGCAGGGACATGTACTGGTAGGAGATGAGACCGAGGAGACCGATGAAGACGGCGAGGCCGCTGAAGAAGACGGCGCGGCCGGCGCTCGCGACCGTCGCCTCCACGGCGTCGGCGACGGTCCCTCCCCGGACGAGCTCCTCGCGGAAGCGGCCGACGATGAACAGCGAGTAGTCGATCCCGACGGCGAGGCCGAGCATGGAAGCCACGTTGAGGACGAAGATGGAGAGGTCGTAGGCGCCGGCCAGCAGGTACATCGCGCCCAGCGTGACGGTCACCGCGACGCCGCCGCCGATCACCGGGAGCGATGCCGCCACCAGACTGCCGAAGACGAGGACCAGGACGACGAGCGCGACCGGCAGGGCGTACGACTCGGCCCGCCTGAGATCCTCGGCGGAGACGTCCTGGATCGCCTCGTAGACGGCGGGCTCGCCGGTGATGAGCGTCTCGAGCTCGCCCGGCCGCAGCAGCCCGCGCACGCGGTCGAGCTGCCCTTGCACGGCCTCGAGCGACGTGTCGAAGATGAGGACCGCCAGCGCGGCGCTGCCGTCCTCGGCGACCAGGCTGTCGCCGCCGGTCGCCGGCGTGACGACGCGCACCAGGCCCGGCACGCTCTCCGGGGTGAGCCGCGCGAGCGCGGCGTCCATTTCCCGGGCGAAGCGCGGGTCGTCGGCGCGCAGGTCGTCGTGGTCGAAGACTATGGTGAGCGACGCGGTGCCGATGTCCAGCCGCGCGTCCATCTCGTCGAGCGCCCGCTGCGCCCGCGAGTCCGGGTCGCTGAAGCCGCCGCCCTTGAGGCGACCGGGCAGCTCGCTGAGCCCGGCGAGCCCGAGCGCGAAGGCCACCGTCCAGACGGCGACGAGCGGCCACCTGTAGCGATACGAGAAGCGGCCGATGGCGGCGAACACCCGGTGACCTCCGTGCGGCAGGATCGTCCTCGACGGCCGCGGCTCCGAGGCCGCGGCCGGCGCCATCATACCGCCCGGCCCCCGACAGGCTCCGCCGCACCCGCGCGGGCCCGGAGGCCCGGCGCGGGTGACGACGGCGATATACTACGGGCGACCGGGCCGGGGAGACGAGGTCGTGAGCGAGACCCGCGAGCAGACATCCGCAGGCGGCGTCGTCGTACGTCACGACGACGGCCTGCAGGTCTGCCTGATCAACCCGGCCGGGCGCCGCGTCTGGGGTCTGCCCAAGGGGGGCGTCGAGCCCGGGGAGACGCTCGGCGAGACTGCCCTGCGTGAGGTCCGGGAGGAGACCGGCATCGAGGCCTCGCTCGAGGGCGAGCTGGGGAGCATCGATTACTGGTTCTACTCGCGCGAGAGCCGGGTGCGCATCCACAAGACGGTCCACTACTTCCTCATGCGGGCCGGCGGCGGCGACGTCTCGGGGCACGACCACGAGGTCAGCGAGGCGCGCTGGCTCAGCGTCTCGGACGCGCTCGACCTCATGACTTATCCGAACGAGCGCGAGATCGTGCGCAAGGCGGCGGCCGCGGTCGAGTCCTCACGGGCTTCGACCTGAGCGGGGCGCGGGCGCGCCGCCGCTGCGCCCGAGCCCTGCGCGGACGCCGCGCCGAGGGCGACGATCGTCGCGGGGAGGTGCCGGCATGCGGCTGACGACACTGGGCACGGCGGGATGGGTGCCGACCGGGCGGCGCGAGACCACGTGTCTGGCGCTCAAGGACGGGCCGACGCTCATCCTCTTCGACGCCGGCACGGGCCTGCGCCGGCTGCTCGCACCCGTCGGGCAGGACCTTCTCGCTGACGTCGAGGCGGTGGAGCTCGTGCTGACGCACTACCATCTCGACCACGTCTGCGGCCTCGCCTACCTGCCCGCCGTCCTGGCCGGCCGCCGCCTCACCGTCCACGCGCCGGCGGCGGCGGTGAACGGCACCGACCCCGAGCGCGCCCTCGCCGAGCTCATCCGCCCGCCGTACAACCCGGGGCCGTGGAGTGACTGGCCGGGCATCACCGTCCACGCCCTCGAGGCCGGTGACAACGAGGTCGCCGGCCACCGGCTTCGCCTGCGCGCCCAGAAGCACCCCGGTACGAGCGCCGGGTACCGCCTCGACGACCTCTTCGCCCTTGCGACCGACACCGGCCCCGATCCGGCGACCGAGACCTTCGCGCATGGCGTGGCCGTGCTCGCCCACGAGTGCTGGTACAACGACGACGACCCGGCGACGCGCCGCATCCACGGATCGCTGCTCCCCGGTTTCAGGGCCCACAGCGAGGTCGGCGAGGTCGCGGCCCTCGCCGCTCGCGCCGCCGTCGGGCGCCTGCTTCTCATGCACCTCAATCCCCTGTTCGACGAGCAGTACTACGTCCGCCTGCGGGAGCGGGCGCATAGGGGCTTCGCCGACACGCTCCTCGTGCCCGACGAGACCGTCATCGACCTGGCGGGCTCCGTTTGACCGGCGCAGCCGGCTCGACCATCATCGCCGCCGGAGGCCGCCGGGGATGCTGCTGAGCCCGAAGAGACTGATGATCGTCGTCGCCGTCGTGGCGGCGCTGCTCGTGCTGCTCCTGCCCTCGCTCGTGGCCTATCGCTACACAGCGCCGCAGCAGCGCGGTGAGTTCGTCACGCGGCCCTGGCGCGGCTGGGCCTTCGTCGCCGCCGCCTTCCGCGTGCCCGGCGACTCTCAGCTCAAGACCTCCGGAGCCGCCCTGCGAAGGGCCACCTGGGTGTTCAGGGACGGGCTCGTCGACCCACGCGAGGTGCAGCTCCTCTTCGTCGCCCAGGACGAGCCCTACACCCTCGTCCACGCGATCGACGGGCGCACGGTGACCACCACCGTCGACCCCGAGTACCGCTTCATCTGGCAGGTGCAGGGGAGTGTGCCCGCGGTGTCGGACCGCACCGACACCATCGTGGCGCTGCTCGATTACCGCAGCGGCCGCGTGCTCTACGACGTGCGGGACGACCTCACCCCTGAGGAGCTCGCGCCCGGCGACGGCGCGCCCGGCGAGACGGCGCCCTCGGGCGCACCGTGAGCCTGAAGCTCGAGGGCGCCTCACGGCACGCCTTCGCCGCCGCGGCCGGCAGCCGCCTCTTCATCCTCCTCGTCGGCTTCGTCACGGCGGCGGCGATCGGGCTCGGCGACCCACCCTGGACGCTGATCTTCCCCCGTCACGCCGCCCCCTTCGACGGCGTCCTCGGCTGGCTCCTGGACCCGTGGGGCCACTGGGACGGGGTCTGGCTCATCAAGATCGCCGTCGCCGGGTACGCCGAGAGCGACGGCAGCACGGCCTTCTTCCCGCTCTACCCGCTACTGCTTCGCTACGTCGGCGTGCTCTTCGGCGGTAACCTGCTGCTGACCGGGATGGCCATATCGCTCACCTGCTACGGCGGTGCGATGGTGCTGCTCTACCGCCTCGTGCGCGGGCAGTACGACGCGCGGACCGCCGCGCTCACCGTCACCCTGATCTCCTTCGTGCCGACCTCACTCTTCTTCCAGGCCGTGTACACCGAGTCGCTCTTCCTCCTCCTCTCCCTGGCCTGCTTCATCTGGGCGCGCAAAGGCAGCTGGAAGCTCGCCGGCCTGGCGGCACTGCTCGCGACCTTGACCCGCAGCACGGGGGTGCTCCTGATCGTGCCGATGGCGGTCTGCTACTACGAGCAGCGCGACTGGAGCTGGCGGCGCACCGACCAGCACGTCGTGAATCTCCTGCTCGTGCCGCTGGGCCTGCTGATGTGGATGACGTACCTCAGCGTCGCCTTCGGCCGGCCGCTGCTCTTCGCCGCCGCCCAGGAGGAGTGGCGGCGCTCCTTCGCGGCCCCCACCGTCGCGGTGGGCCGCGCCCTCGCCGCCGCCGTGCTGGGCGCCGCCCAGCTGCTCTCACGCCAGAACCTGACCCTCTACTGGCCGGTGCCCAAACCGTCGTCGGCGTTCGGCATGGCGGAGCACAACCTCGTCAGCCTCGCGTTCTTCCTCCTCGCGGCGGGCTTGCTCTACTACGGTTACCGGCGGCTGCCGCCGAGCGACTGGTCCTACTTCCTCGTCGCCGCCGCCTACCCGCTCTTCTTCCCCGCCGCGCCGATGCCGCTGCTCTCCTACCCGCGGTTCCTGCTGACGATCTTCCCGGCCTTCACGATGCTCGCCCTCGTGCTGCGCGACCGACCCCGGGCGCGCCGGTTGACGCTCGCCGTCTTCGTGATCGGGCTGATCCTCCTGACGGCGAAGTTCGCCCACTTCAGCTGGGTCGCCTGAGGGCGACCCTCGCCCCCGGCCGGGCGGCGCTGCGTCAGTCGGGAGCCGGCGTTTCGCCGGAAGGGCCGGGAGAGGCCTCCCCCGCGGCGGCGTCGCCGTCACCCGCCCCTTCCTGTCCCTCGCCGGCGCCGATGAGGCGGAAGACGTACACGCCGTCGCGCGCGTACACCGACTGGTAGCGCGTGTCGAAGAGCAGGCGCGCCAGGGCCTCGTCGTAGGCCAGCCGGTTCTCGCGGTCGAAGATGAAGGGCCTCGTCTGGTCGGTGATCACCCACTCGGCCCCCTCGTAGTAAGGGAAGGTGTAGATGACGCGACGGTCGGAGACGTGCCCACCCGCACCGTTGGTCACCGAGATGGGGACGCCGTCGGGGATCATGGCCAGCGCCTCGTCCAGCACGACGGCGTGGCCGCGGCGCGCGTAGTCCCGCCCGTCGAACTGCGACCCGGGGAGGTTGAACGGCAGCGGGCCGAGGACGAAGTTGCCGGCGAGGGCGGTCACGAGCACGATCAGGGCGAGGGTCGGCCGGCGCACCTCCTCGTGGGTCATCGCCGACTCCGGCCGGCGGAAGCCGCCGCCCGCCCAGCGCCAAACGCGCATGAGACCGAGCACGGCGGCGGCGAAGAGGAAGGGGATCTCCGCCGCCGTGTAGTGGAAGGCGATCGAGCGCTGGAAGCGAACGCTCGACAGCCCGTTCAGCACGAACTCGGGCGCCGCGACGAGCAG
Organism: Thermoleophilia bacterium; assembly: GCA_035464075.1. GTDB lineage: Bacteria > Actinomycetota > Thermoleophilia > UBA2241 > UBA2241 > UBA2241. The sequence continues at coordinate 8,735 of DATHSP010000071.1, forward strand.
CGTGAGCGGGCTCATCAGCGGCGCGAGGGCGAAGGGCCAGAGCAGCTCCCACCAGTAGCGGAGGTTGCCGGCGGCGAAGAGGTCGGTGAGCGTCTGGCCCGGCTTCGTCACCACGCCCAGGGCGACACCGAGGGCACTGTCGCCGTAGGCGGCGTAACGACTCACGAAGGCGCTCTGGCCCTCGTTGAAGTGCGGGATCACCCACCACACGACGGCGACGAAGTAGACCGTGGCGGCGGCGGTGATCAGCAGCGGCCGCCAGGAGCGCTTGCGCAGGGCGAAGTAGCCGCCCAGGAAGGCCACGACGAGCGGGATCTCCTCCTTGCAGAGCACGGCCAGCACGAGGACAGCGATCGCCCAGAGCCAGCGGTCCTCCTCGAGGTAGAGGAAGCCGAAGAGCAGGAACGTCGTGGCCAGCGTCACCGGGTGGAACTCGTTGAGGGCCCCGTAGCCGAGCGCCGGGTAGAGGAGGAAGGCGCCGGCGAGCAGGGCCCCGGCGCGCGGGTCGCGGGTGACCCGCGTACCGAGGCGGTAGGCGGGCCAGGCCCCGGCGGCGACGATCACGCTCTGCAGCGTGAGCAGCATCACCGGGCTGGGCCACACCAGCCAGGGGAGGGCGAAGAGCGCGATGATGGGGTCGACGTGGCTGCCGAGGCGCGACATCTGGCGCGGAGCCATGTCGTTGGTCGTGATCTCGAGGAAGCGGCCGTGGGCCGTGTTGTACACCGCCTGCACCATGTTGCCGAGGTCGAAGCGGCCGACGTCGTAATTGCGGTACTTGAGGTAGGCAAGCAGGGCGTAGACGGCGGCGAAGACGACCACCCCGAGCGCCACCCAGAGAGCGTTGCGGCGGAA
>DATHSP010000072.1:0-5921 GCA_035464075.1 Thermoleophilia bacterium
GGCCCGCACGGGCCGCCGCGCCCATTCCCGACGCGAAGGAGCACGACCGGGTGGAGTGGTACGGCCTGAGCCCCGCGGAGCACGCCGACCTCGAGCGCGAGGTCCTCGAGCTCTTCACCGCCATCCTGCGCGTCGACACCACCAATCCACCGGGCAACGAGACCGCCTGCGCCCTCGTCCTCCAGGACTACCTCGCCGCCAACGGCATCGAGAGCGAGCTCGCCGGCGAGCTCCCCGACCGCCAGAACCTCGTCGCCTGCGTCGAGGGCACGCGCCCCGGACCGACCCTGCTGTACATGGGCCACACCGACGTGGTGCCGGCCGACGCCGCGGAGTGGACCGTGCCCCCGTTCTCGGGCACGGTCAAGGACGGCTACGTCTGGGGCTGCGGGACCATGGACATGAAGAACCAGGTCGCCGCCGAGGCGGTCGCCGTCGCGCGCCTGGCGCGCTCCGGGGCCGACTTCGCCGGGCGCCTGCGCTTCGCCGCGACCTGCGACGAGGAGGACGGCACCCACTGCGGCGTCCTCTGGCTCTGCCGCAACCGGCCCGACCTCGTGCGCTGCGACTACTCCGTCAACGAGGGCATGGGCGGCCTCGTCCTCCCCGTCGACGGGCACCCCGTCATGCTGCTCGCCGTGGGTGAGAAGGCCTTCGCCCAGTTCACCGTCCGCACCCGCGGCCTCGGCGGCCACGGCTCCGTCCCCCAGCGCGAGCGCAGCGCCGTGCTCGACCTGGCACGGGCGGTGCAGGCGCTGGGTGCCGCCGACCCTCCGGCCATCGTGTCGCCGACGACGGCCGGCTTCATCGACGCCGTCGTCGCCGACCCGGCGCTGGCCGCGCTGCTCAAGGACCCGGTCACGGCACGCACCGCGGCCTACGAGCTGCGCGCCGCCGATCCCGCCGTCGCCTCGCTCGTCGAGCCCCTGCTCGGCGCCACCTTCACGCCGACCGTCCTCAGGGCGGGCAGCGCGGTCAACGTGATCCCGACCTGGGCCGAGGCGCGCGTCGACTGCCGCATCACCCCCGAGATCACGCCCGACGACCTCGAGGGCACCGTCGCCGACATCCTCGACCCGCTGGGCATCGACTGGGAGTTCGAGTGGTTCGACCTCACCGACCCCAACGCCTCGCCCCCCGACACGCCACTTCAGGCGGCGATCGAGCGCGTGCTCGCCCGCGACCTGCCCGGCACCACGCTGGCGCCGATGGTCTCGGGCAGCTTCACCGACTCGCGCTGGCTGCGCGAGGCCTTCCCGGTCTGCGTCGCCTACGGCATCGCGCCCTTCGTCCTCGGGGATCTCTACGCCATGGACGGCGGCCGCGAGCACGCGCCCGACGAGCGCATCCGGGTCGACGACGTCGTCTACCAGGCGCTGTTCTACGAGCGCCTCGCCCGCGAGGTGCTGCGGTGAGCGACCTGTCACGCAGGTGGCTCACCGCCGGGCGCACGCCGCGGGCCGCGCGCCGCGAGGTGCGGCGGTGAGCGACCTCCGAGGCAGGTTCCGCGGCGTTCTGCTCGGGCTGGCCGCCGGCGACGCGCTCGGCGCCCCGGCGGAGTTCCTCAGCGCCGAGCAGGTGGTCGAGCGCTACGGCGTCATCACCGAGATGATCGGCGGCGGCTGCCACGAGGTCGAGCCGGGCGAGACGACCGACGCCACCGAGATGATGCTCTGCCTCGCCGAGAGCCTCGCCGAGACCGGCGAGTTCGACCCCGAGGACGTGATGGAGCGCTACCGCGCCTGGTTCGAGAGCGCCCCGCGCGACGTCAGCCTCACGGTCCGCACGGTGATGCTGAGCTACCGCGCCGGCACGCCCTGGGACCTGGCCTCGCGGCGCGCCTTCGAGATCCTCGGCCAGCCGATGGCCGGCAACGGCAGCCTGATGCGCTGCGCGCCGATCGCCCTGCGCTACTTCCGCGACCCGGACGAGCGCCGCCTCGTCTCGCAGCGCGAGTCCACGCTGACGCACTTCGACCGCCTCGCCGGGTGGGCGTGCGAGGCGTTCAACGACCTGCTCGTCGCGGCCATGGACGACCGTCTCCTCGACGAGGTGCCGCGCCTCGCCGAGCGCGTCTCCGACGAGGACAGCCGGGTGAGCGCCGCCCTCTTCGACGCCCTGCTGGCCGAGCCCGAAGAGATCGAGTGCTCGGCCTTCGTCCTCGACAGCCTCAAGGCGGCGCTCTGGGCCGTCGCCCGCAGCGCCAGCGTCGAAGAGGCGCTCTGCCTCATCGTCAACAAGGGCAACGACGCCGACACCGTCGGCGCCATCACCGGCGCCCGCGCCGGCGCCGTCCACGGCGAGGCGGGCATCCCGGCACGCTGGCGGTCGGCGCTGCGCGGCGCCGACCGCGTCGTCGCCGCCGCCGACCGCCTCGCCGCCCTCGCTGGCGCCTGAGCCGGCGCCGGCGCCCCCGCCGGCCTCCCGGCCTCGCCCTGTGGTCCCGCCGCACCGTCGGGCCGCGGGCGCCACCCCTCGCCCCGAGGCGCCCTCACGATGCGCTCACCGGCTTCGGGATGCGCTCTCACACCGAACGTGTACACTCCCACACCAGGCCTGAACCCGCGCCGGCCGTCTGGGCTCGCCGCGAGGCCGACCGTCCGCCAACCGCCCGGCGGCCACCGCGTGGCCGGCCGCGCATACCTTGAACGAACGGAGGTCGTCGTGACCTGGCTCACGCGGATCTCGCTGCGCAACCGCGCGATCGTCGCTCTCGCAGCCATCGCCGTCGTCATCGCCGGCGTCTTTGCCGTGCGCTCGCTCCGTCAGGAGCTGATCCCCGACCTCAAGTTCCCCTTCCTCACGGTGGTGACCCTGCAGCCGGGGGCCGCGCCCGGCGACGTCGAGCGCGGCATCACGACGCCGATCGAGACCGCCCTGAAAGGCTCGCCGTCGCTCGAGGAGCTGTCCTCGTACTCCAACGAGGGCATGAGCATCATCATCGCCCAGTACCAGTTCGGCACCGACATGACCGAGACCAAAGCCGAGGTGCAGGACGCGGTGCAGCGCGTGGCCGCGGGGTTCCCGCAGGGCGTACGGCCCCCCATCGTCGAGGAGCTCAACTTCCAGGACTTCCCCATCGTACAGCTCGCCGTGATCCCCGAGGACGGAGGAGACACTCGCGCCTTCACGCGCATACTGACCACCGAAGTCCTGCCGCTTCTGCAGCAGATCGACGGCGTCGCCGACGTCGCGCTGACCGGCACGATCAGCGACGAGCTGCGGGTCCAGCTGCGGCCCGAAGAGGTCATCGCTTCCGGTGTGTCGCCGCAGGCCGTGCTCGCCGCGCTGCAATCGGCGAACCTCTCGTCGGCCGCCGGGACGCTCGAGAGCGGTACGCTCGCCTACCCGGTGTCCGTCGCCGCCGCCGCGGTCACCGTCGACGCGTACCGCGAGCTCAGCATCCCCGTCGGCACGGCGAGCGCGGCGCCGCAGGAGGCGCCGGCAGCAAACGCCGGCAGCAGCGCCCCTACGACGACTCTGGGCGAGCTGGCCGACGTCACCGTGGCGAGCGCCCCGGTGACGGCGATCACCCGCACCGACGGCCGGCCGTCGGCAGGCATCGCCATCACCAAGTCCCGCGAGGGCAACACCGTCGAGGTCTCGCGCGCCGTCCACGACCTCTTCCCCCAGATCGAGGCCGCGCTGGGCGGCACCGCGACCCTGGTCGTCGTCTTCGACCAGGCGGACTACATCGAGGACAGCATCGACTCGATGGCCAACGAGGGCGTCATCGGCGCCGTCTTCGCGGTGCTCGTCATCTTCGTCTTCCTTCGCAGCTGGCGCTCGACCGTCGTCGCCGGCATCTCGATCCCGCTCAGCGTCCTCGGCGCCCTCATCATCCTCTGGGGTCGCGGCGACTCGCTCAACACCATCACCCTCGGCGGCCTGACCATCGCCATCGGGCGCGTCATCGACGACTCCATCGTGGTCCTCGAGAACACCTATCGCCACCTGCAGGAGGGCGACGACATCGGCTCCGCCGCGCTCAGCGGCACGCGTGAGGTCGCCGGCGCGATCACGGCGAGCACGCTGACCACCGTCGCCGTATTCCTCCCCCTCGGCTTCGTCGAGGGCTTCTCGGCCGAGTACTTCCGCCCGTTCGGATGGACGGTCACCTTCGCCCTCCTCGCCAGCCTCCTCGTCGCGGTCACCGTCGTCCCCGTCGCTGCGACCTGGCTGCTCTCGAAGCGCCACGTCGGGCACCGCGAGGCCGACGAGCTCACCGGCCTGCAGAGGGCTTACCTCCCCGTGCTCAACCTCGCCCTGCGCCACAAGGCCGTCACCATCGTCCTGGCCGTCGGTATCTTCTTCGCCGTCATGCCCCTCGGGGCGCTCCTCGACCAGAACCTCTTCGACAGCTCAGGCGAGAACAGCATGAGCCTCACGCAGCAGATGTCGCCGGGCACCAACCTCGACAGCACGTCGGCCGCCGCCGAGGATGTCGAGGAGATCCTCGGTGCGACCGCGGGCGTCGCGCACTACCAGGTCACCATCGGCAGCTCCGGCACCCTGTTCGGGCCCGGCGGCGGCACCAGTGCCTCGTCGAGCCAGGCGCAGTACACCGTGCAGACCGACCCCGAGATGAGCAAGCTGGACATCGTCGCCGACGTGCGCGCGGCGCTCGACGGGGTCCAGGGCATCGGCACGGTCGTCGTCAGCGGTGAGAGCGGCACCTTCGGCTCCAACTCGACGATCGAGGTCCGGGTGCAGGCCGACGACCCCGCGCTGCTGCGCGAGGCCAGCGAACAGGTCAAGCTGCGCGTCGAGTCGGTCGACGGCGTCACCAACGTCACCTCGACCGTCTCCGAACGCCGGCTGCAGTATCTGATCGACGTCGACCAGCAGAAGGCCGTCGCCGCCGGCGTCGACCCCGCCGCCATCGCCCCGGTCGTCGGCCTCGTCGTCAGCGGGCTGCCCGCCGGCTTCGCGCCTACGACCGAGGGGCCGCTGCCCCTGCGCATCACGCTGCCGGCTCTCCTGGCCGCAAGCCCCGAAGTGCTGCCGCAGATCCCGGTGCCGACCGCGAGTGGCGGCAGCGTGCCGCTGAGCGCGGTGGCCGAGGTGCGACAGGTCGAGGCGCCGGCGCAGATCACGCACGTCGACGGCAAGCGCACGGCCACAGTCTCGGCCCAGGTCGAGAGTAACAACATCACCGCGGCGGCGGCCGAGGTGCAGGACTCTCTCTCCCTGCTCGAGCTGCCCGAGGGGTCCAGCTACTCTCTGGCCGGCGCCGGCGAGGAGACCGCCGACGTACAGCGCACCCTGATGACGGCGATGGTCATCGCCGTGCTGCTCGTGTACATCATCATGGTCGCGACCTTCCGCAGCCTCCTCAACCCGCTCATCCTGCTGGTCAGCATCCCGTTCGCGGGGGTCGGCGCGGTGGGGCTCATGTACGTGACCGGCACCAGCCTCGGCATGCCGAGCCTCATCGGCCTGCTGATGCTGGTGGGCATCGTGGTGACCAACGCCATCGTGCTGCTCGACCTCATCGAGAAGTTCCGCCGCCAGGGCATGCCGGCCGTCGAGGCCGTCGTCGAAGGCGGCCGGCGGCGCCTGCGGCCCATCCTCATGACCGCGGTGGCCACCATCCTCGCCCTCACACCCATGGCGCTGGGGCTCGGCGAGAGCGCCTTCCTGTCGACCCCGCTCGCCGTGACCGTGATCGGCGGCCTCGTCAGCTCCACCCTGCTCACGCTGGTCATCGTGCCCGTGCTCTACGTCGCTTTCGACCGACTGCGGCGGCGGGGCCGGGCGCCGGCGGTGACGGGTGTGAGCGCGACCGTCGTCGCAGCCGCGGACGGCGACGCGCCGGCGACGGCGGGCTGAGGTAAGTCAGGGCCGCGGCGCCGCGACGGCGGCGCCGCGGCCCTGACCCGCTCGTCTGTCCGCCGCGGGGTGGGCGCTCGCGAGCGTCC
>DATHSP010000073.1:0-15931 GCA_035464075.1 Thermoleophilia bacterium
GCACGCCCTCCTCGCACCCGTCCCGCACCCGGCGTCCGGGTGTACTGTACGCAACTAGACGATCGCCCCCCCGCGAAAGCGGGACACACCGGGAGGAGCCGACCATGGCCGACACCGACACAGCGCCGGCACGGCCCTCGAAGCTGAGGGGCCGCCTGACCATCCTTCTCGTGGTCCTCGCCTGCCTCGGCGTGACCGTCAGCGGCGTGGCGATCTGGCTGCACGACGCCCTTCTCGACACCGAGCACTGGGTCGAGATCACCGGCCCGATCATCGACGATCCCGACGTGCAAGCGACCGTGGCCGACTTCGTCGGGCGCGAGGTCGTGACCGCCCTCGAGCTGGAGTCCCGCCTGGGGACCGCTCTGCCGGACGAGGTCAGCATGCTGGCCGCACCGCTGGCCCTCGGCGTCCAGGACGTGATCACGGAGCAGACCCGGGAGATCGTGGCGAGCGACACCGCGCGCGAGGTCTGGATCGAGACCAATCGCATCGCCCACGAGAAGATCGTCGAGCTCCTGCGCGGCGAGGCCGGCGTTCTCTACGCCCAGGGCGATGAGGTGCGCCTCAATCTGCTGCCGATCGTGAGCGGTGTCGTGGCCGAGCTCCGGCTCCGCCTGCCGCAGCTCTTCCCGGGAATCGTCTCCGTGCCGCCGGTGGGCGCCGAGACCCCGGCCCTCGAGGCCGTGGCGCAGTTCGAGGCGGCGCTGGGGCGCGACCTCGCCGACGACTTCGGTCAGATCACCCTCGTGCAGGACGAGAGGATCGAGCGGGCCCAGCGCGCCGTGGAGGTGTTTGACCGCGCCGTCTGGCTGCTGATCATCGTGACCGTCGGTCTGATCGCCGCCGCCCTCCTGCTCTCGACACGCCGCCTGCGCACGGCCCTCCACCTGGGTGCAGGGACGGCCATCGCCCTCGGGATCGTCCTGCTCGTCGACTCCTGGCTCGAGGACCAGCTCGTGGCGGCCATAGGCGACGGTCCCGGCACCGCCGCCGCGCGGACGACGATCACCACTGTCGTCGCCGACTTCACAGGTTTCTTACGGATGCTGCTCATCGCCGCGGTCGTGGTCGCGATCGCCGCCTACGCCGTGGCACGACGCGACGTCGTCGCCGCAGCCGCCCGTGGCGGTGCCGCCGTCGCGACGCGGGCGGGCAGCAGCCTCGCCGGCCGTCGCTCCACCACGGGGGTGCTCGCCCAGCACCTCGACGGCTTCCGTCTGGCCGGTGTCCTCGTGGGCGCGGTGCTCCTGCTCATCATCCTGCCGCCGTGGTGGGGCGGCCTCCTGCTGATCGCCGCGGTCGCGGGGTACGAGCTCCTGCTCAGCTGGCTGACCCACGCGTGGCCGTGGTCGCTGAGCGAGACGGAGCGAGACACGTCGGCCGAAGCTGCCTGAGCTGCCTGAGCTCCGAGGAGGATAGCGGGTCCTCGCGGGGCCGAGGTACGCGCCCCGTGACGCGCGGGCGCCGCGTCGCTGACGCGTTGGCGCGAGCCGGAGCGGCTGCTCGCGCCTGAGCACCTCGCCGCGTACCGCCTCGGCTACTCGAGCGTGCGCACCTCGCCGAGCGGCCAGTAGACGGCGAAGGCCTTGCCGATGATCGACGCGCGCGGCACCGGCCCCCAGAAGCGGCTGTCGAAGCTGTCGCTGCGATTGTCGCCGAGCAGGTAGTAGTGGTCGGCGGGCACCGTGTACGGCTCGTAGAGCGACCACTCCGGGTGTTCCTCGAGCTGGCCGTAGGCCGGGTCAGTGGTCGGCGTCTCCCCGTCGGCGTTGGTGACGCCCCCGGCGTCGTCCGCCGCGCCGTTGACGTACAGCACGCCGTCCTCGATCTCGAGCACGTCGCCGGGCAACCCGATCACGCGCTTCAGCAGCACCTGATTGCCGACGGCCGCCGGACCCGTGAAGACGACGATGTCGTCGCGCTCGATCTCGCGGTCGTCGAAGAGAAGGCGATCGATGAGCACGCGGTCGCCCGGCTGGATGGTCGTCGCCATGGAGGGCGTCGGCACCCGGTAGGGCTTGACGACGTAGGCTTGGACGAAGAAGGCGACCACGAGCGCGACCATTGCCGTGAGGCCGTACTCGATCAGCAGGCGCCGGGTCGAGCGCTTCGACTTGCGCCGGGTGGACGCCGCTTCCGGCACGGCCGGCGACGTCGGCGAGACCGAGGGCGGCACGATCGGCGGCGGGCCGGCCTGCTCGGCTGCCGGAGCCTGCGGAGACGGGGCGGCTTGTCCGGCTGCCCGAGCCTCCGGAGATGGGCCGGCCTGCTCGGTCGCCGGCTCCTGCGGCCCCGGGCCCGCTGTCTCGGGGTCGTGCTGTGGCGTGTCGGGAGTCACGACGCCTACTCTACTCCGCGACGCGCCCGCGGCGCATCCGGCACGCGAGCGCCCGGCGCTCGCTACGCAGGACGCGCACTCACGAAGCCCGACGAGGTAGAGTCGTCGGGTGGGTGCGTGGCGGCGGCACTGCACCTCGAGGCGGCGCGTCGCTCTCGTGGCGCACGGCGCCGCCACGCGCGTGCAGCCGGTCCCCGCCGCGCCGGTGTGCCACCGTCGGCGGGTACCGCAGCGAAAGGAGACCGTGGCGATGTCCGATCCGTGGCGCCGGCTCGTGGACGACCTCGCCGGGGAGGGTGTGTGTGCACGGGTCGTCCCCGTCGAGCGCCTTGACGAGGTCCGCACACGCGTCTCCCGCGCGCTGGACGACGCCGACCTTCCCTCGGCGGTCGCCGCGGCCGTCGCCGACGACGTCGCCTTCGCCCTGCCGGAGACCCCGTGGGCCAAGCGCTCGGTCGTCGTCTTCGCCCTCGCGCGACCGCTGACCCGGGCCGCGCTCGCGTGGCGCGGGAGGGAGCACGTGGTGCCCGTGCCGCCGCACTACGCCGGGTACCACAGCGTGCCGCGGGCCACGGCCCGGCGTGTCGACGAGATGTTGCGTCCGGCAGGCTTCGTCGCCGCGCACTGTGAGCCACCCCTGAAGACCCTGGCCGCGTGCGTCGGCCTCGCCCGCTACGGACGCAATAACGTCGCCTACGTCGACGGCCTCGGCAGCTGGCTGCAGCTCGGCGCCTGCGTCACCGACGCGCCCCCTCCGGACGACGCCGACTGGGGCGAGCCCCGGCTGCTGGAGCGCTGCGAGCTCTGCACCGCCTGCCTGCGCGCCTGCCCGACCGGGGCCATCGAGGGCGAGCGCTTCCTCCTCCACACCGAGCGGTGTCTCACCTACCACAACGAGAGTCGCGCGCCCTTCCCGGACTGGCTCGAGCCCTCGATCCACCACACCGCCGTCGGGTGCCTGCGCTGCCAGAAGGCGTGCCCCGAGAACCACGCCGCCGGGCTGGTCGAGGCGACCCCCGAGACGTTCGACGAGGCGGAGACGGCGGCGATCCTGGCCGCCGCACGGGACGAGGCGGAGTGGGCCGGCCTCGACCCCGCGACCCACGACAAGCTGGAGCGCTGCGGGCTCGACTACTCGCCGGCCGTCGTCGCCCGCAACCTGCGCCTGCTCCTCGAGACCTGACCCGCCGCGGGCCGGCGCCCGTCATCTCGGCGGGACCCCGGTCGAGCGACGCGCCGCTGCCAGGGCCTCACCGAGGCGTCCGCCGCCCGCGCGCGGCTCACGGTCCGGCTGGGCCGGCGAGGGACGAGCGGCCACGAAACGGGTAGTGTGGACCGCATGAGCGAGGACTGGCGCATCGAGTCCGACAGCATGGGCGAGGTCCGCGTGCCGGCCGGGCGCTACTGGGGCGCCCAGACGCAGCGCTCGCTCGAGCACTTCACCGTCGGGCACGAGCGCTTCGTCTGGGGGCGCCCCGTCATCCGCGCCCTCGGTCTCGTCAAGCAGCACGCCGCCCTGGCCAACGCCGAGCTCGGGGTGCTGCCGGCCGCGACCGCCGACCTGATCGCGATCGCCGCACGCGAAGTCGTCGAGGGCCGGCTCGACGACGAGTTCCCCCTGGTCGTCTTCCAGACCGGTTCCGGCACGCAGACCAACATGAACGCCAACGAGGTGATCGCGGCGCGCGCCAACGAGCTCGCCGACGGAGAGCGCACCGGCAGCGGCCCGGTCCACCCCAACGACCACGTGAACCGCGGCCAGTCCTCGAACGACGTCTTCCCCACCGTGATGCACCTCGCCACCGTCGCCGAGCTCGAGGACCGCCTCGTCCCGACACTCACGGCCCTCCGCGACACCTTCGCCGCCAAGGCGGAGGAGCACGGCGAGGTCGTGATGCTCGGGCGCACGCACCTCCAGGACGCGACCCCCATCCGCCTCGACCAGGTGATCGGCGGCTGGGTCGCGCAGCTCGACCAGTCGCTCGCGACACTCGGGCACGCCGGCGAGGGCCTCCACGACCTCGCGCTCGGCGGCACCGCCGTCGGGACCGGGGTGAACACGCATCCGCGCTTCGCCGCGACCGTGGCGCGGCGGCTCGCCGAGGAGACGGGCCGGCCGTTCCGGCCGGCCCCCGACTTCGCCGCCGCGCTCTCGGCACACGACGCCATGCTCAACGTCAGCGCCGCACTGCGCACGCTGGCCGCCGCCCTCATCAAGATCGCCAACGACGTGCGCTGGTACGCTTCGGGCCCGCGCAGCGGGCTCGGCGAGTTGCGCATCCCGGAGAACGAGCCCGGCTCCTCGATCATGCCCGGCAAGGTCAACCCGACCCAGGCCGAGGCCCTGACCCAGGTCGCCGTGCACGTCTACGGCAACGACGCCGCCGTGGCCTTCGCCGACTCGCAGGGCAACTTCCAGCTCAACGTCTACAAGCCGGTGATCCTGCACGAGGTGCTCGAGTCGATCGCCCTGCTCGCCGACGCGATGAGCGCCTTCGACCGCTTCTCTGCGCAGGGTCTCGAGCCGAACGCGCCGGTCATCCGCCGCCACCTCGACGACTCGCTCATGCTCGCCACCGCGCTGAGCCCGCACATCGGCTACGAGAACGCCGCGCGGGTCGCGCAGCACGCCGCCCGCGAGGGCTCGACGCTGAGGGCCGCGGCCCTCGAGCTCGGTGTCGTGACCGCCGAGCAGTACGACGCCTGGGTGCGCCCGGAGGAGATGACCCACCCGGACGACGCCGGCGGCTGACGCCGAGCGCACGCCGGGCCCCGCGGCCGCGCGCCCCGCGGCTCGGCCTCCGCGCCCTGCGGCTCGGCATCCGGGCCCTGCGGCCCCTTCAGAGGTTTGTCGTGCTCGCCGCCGTGCGACCGTCAGAGGTTGGTCGTGCTCGCCGCCTCGTGGCCCGCCTCTTCGAGGGCGGCGCGGGCCGCGAGGGCGAGCTCGCGCTCGTGCTCGCGGCCGACCGCGAACACGCGGTAGAGATGGGCCTTGGCCGGCACGAACTCGAGGATCCCGCTGAGCAGCTGGTCCTCGATCGCCCCCGTCACCGGGTCGTAGACCGGGATACGCTTCGGCCCGCTCATGGGGTTGAGCGGCCGCGGGTCCTGAGACGCGATGTCGACCTCGAAGTCGAGACCGGCGAGCCGCGGCGGCAGGTGACCGCGCACACCGACGCGGAACTCGTCGCGGGTGAGGTCGCGGGCGGCGAGCGCCGGCTGCTGCCGCTCGACGGCGTGCTCGTAGACCATGCTGTACTTGACGTGCCGGTGGATGATCGACTGCCACTCCTCGGCGAGCTCGCGGCGCGGGCTCTCGCGGGGCTCGTCCAGCCAGCCCTCGACGGTCGTGAACAGCGACCACTCGCTGAGCCGCCGATAGGCGCCGAGGTCGTCGAGGGGGCTCGCCGGCAGGACGAGCTCCATCGTCGGCCTGAAGAGCTCGCGCAGGTGCATGTCGATGGCGTGCCCGATGCGGTGGAAGTAGACGTTCTCGTACATGTAGAAGCGCGCGTTGAGGAAGGCGCGCAGGGCGCTGAGGGCGCGCTTGTGGAACGTGAGCCCGTCGGCCGTGCAGAAGGAGTAGTAGATGAGGCGCTGGGCGTCGACGGCGGCGAGCGACACCCCGCACATGAGCGCGTCGCGGCGCACGTAGTCGAGGTTGTCGACGGTGACCGCGCCGGAGAGCGCGCGGTGCAGGAGGCGCACCCAGCGCGGGATCGGCTGGCGCGTGACGACCGGGCCGGCCGGCTCGGCCCGCGGCGCGCTCGTGGCCGCGCGGGACGCGGCGGCGCCCTCGGCGGAGCCGGGTGTCGCGCCGCCCTCGCCCGTCGGTGTCGCACCGCCTGCCGCGGGCGCAGCGCCGCCCCCGGCGCCGTCGGCGCGCACGAGGAAGGCGACGTGCCACGGGTCGACGCGCTCGCCCGGCGCGAAGGGACCGCTCGGGCTGCGCTCGAGCGCGGCGATGAACTCGCCGAGCTCGGTCACGATCAGGTGCTGCGAGATGCGCTCGTGGTCGAGCCCGAACGTCGGACCGAAGTACTGCTCGTCGCAGAAGTGGCTGAAGGGTCCGTGCCCGACGTCGTGCAACAGCCCGGCGAGGCGGAGGGTCTCCTCGACCACGGGCAGGGACGGCGTACCGGGCTCGACCTCGGCCAGCGAGGGGTAGACGTGTCGCGCGAGCTCCCCGGCCAGGTGCATCGTCCCCAGGCTGTGCACGAAGCGGCTGTGCTCGGCCGCGGGGAAGACCCACCACGAGCTCTGCAGCTGGTGGATGCGCTTCAGGCGCTGCATCCAGGGGCTGTCGATCACGTCCGCCTCGGCGATCTCGCCCTGACGCGACAGCGTGATGCGCAGGTAGCCGTAGAGCGGGTCGGCGATCAGATGCACGTCGTCGTAGGGGAGCTTCATCGCCCCAACGCTATCGCCTGACCGGGGCGGCGACAAGGTGCGGCCGTGCCCGCGCCTACCGCGCGACCAGCTCCTCGTAGGCGCGCTCGTGAGCGCCGAGGAAGGCTTCGCGGCCGAACCGCTCCTCGACCGCCCGGCGGCACTCCGCCGGGTCGATCTCGTCGATGCGCTCGGCCGCCGCGACCATCTCGTCGACCGTGTCGACGACGAAGCCGGTCCGCCCGTGCTCGATGACCTCGGGCACGGAGCCGAGCCGGAAGGCGATCACCGGCGTGCCGCAGGCGAGCGACTCGATCATCACGAGACCGAAGGGCTCCGGCCACTGGATCGGGAACAGCGTGCAGCGCGCCCGCCGGTAGAGCTCGACCTTGGTCTCGTGGTCGACCTCGCCGCGGAAGTGGACGGCCTCGGTGAGGTACGGCTCGACCTCGCGCGCGAAGTACTCGCGCTCGAGGCCCTCGTTGACCTTGCCGGCCATGATCAGCCTCACCCCGAGCCGGTGCGCGACCTCGATGGCCGTCGTCGCACCCTTCTCGGCGTTCATGCGGCCGACGAAGAGGAAGTAGTCGTCCTTCTCGGCCGAGAACGGCTGGTGCTCGACGTCGATCGCGTTCGGGATGGTCCCGACGAAGCGCAGATCGGGGAAGCCCAGCCGCTGGTACTCGGAGATGGCGATGAAGGCGAGGTCGTGACGCAGGCTGCTCAGCATGTCTTGCGTCGCCTGGTCCGCAGGACCGTGCAGCGTCGCGACGACCGGGGTGCCGGTGAGCCGGTGGACGAGGGCGCCCATCACCCGGCTGTCCACGCCGTCGTGGTCGTGGATGACGTCGAACTCGCGCGCCAGCGAGTAGGCCTCGAGGCTCTGCGCCACCTCGAGGTGCACCCCGTGCTCGATCTGCTCGAAAGGGGCGCGCTCAAAGATGGACGAGAGGCGCGCCCCGGTCGCGGAGTCGCCGCTGGCGAACAGCGTCACCTCGTGACCGCGTTCGACGAGGCCTTCGGTGAGCAGCGATACGACGAACTCGATGCCGCCGTAGCGCCGCGGGGGCAGGGGGAACCACGGCGGAGCGATCATCCCGATCTTCATGGCGGCGATTCTACACCCGGGCCGGGGCGCGAACCGCACCGGGGCGGGGGCCAGGCGGCGAGGCGGCGCCACGAGGAGGCCGTGGTACTCTGGCGCCGTGATCGACCTGCACACCCACACCACCTACTCGGACGGCACCTCGACGCCGCGGGAGCTCGTCGCCCACGCCGCGGCCATCGGCCTGCGCGCCGTCGCGATCACCGACCACGACACCGTCGAAGGGGTCGAGGAGGCGCTCGAGGCGGGGCGGGAGCTGGGGATCGAGGTGGTGCCGGGCGTGGAGATCAACCTCGAGCACCACCAGGTGACGATGGACCTGCTCGGCTACTTCCTCGCCGGCTGCCCCACGGCCGAGTTGCGCGAGCAGCTCGCCGAGCTGCGCGCGTACCGCGACGAGCGCAACGCGCGCATCCTCGACCGCCTCGCCGAGCTCGGCTACCCGATCGACCCCGAGGAGCTCGCCGCCATCGGCGAGCACGGGGCCATCGGGCGCCCCCACATCGCCGAGGCCCTGCGCCGGCGAGGCTACGCGACGTCGATCGCCGAGGCCTTCGAGCGCTTCCTGCGCCGGGGCGCGCCGGCCTGGGTCGACCGCCGGCGCCTCTCGCTGTCGCAGGCCGTGCGCTCGCTGCGCGCCTCGGGCGGGCTCCCGGTGATCGCCCACCCCGGCATCATCCGCACCGACGAGGCCGGGCTGGCGACCATCGCCCGCGAGGCGGCGAGGGCCGGGGTCGTCGGCCTCGAGTGCTACTACCCGGCGCACGACCGCGCGACCGTCGCCCGCGTCCTCGGCCTCTGCGAGCGCCTCGCCCTCGTGCCGACCGGGGGCTCCGACTTCCACGGTGCGGTCAAGCCCCAGAACGACCTCGGCATCGGCGCGTGCGGCGAGCCGGTCCCCGACAAGGTCCTCGACGACCTGCGCTGTCTCGCCGAGAGCGTCGGCCCCGCGCGCGTCCACTGAGTCGAACGGCGCACGGCCGGCGTTTGTCCCGTATCCCCCCGGGGGGTATATTGACGCCATGGAGGAGTACGGGGCCTCACCCGAAGCAACCAAGCTCGTCAACCGTCTGCGTCGCGTCGAGGGCCAGGCGCGCGGCCTGCAGCGCATGATCGAAGACGGCCGGCCGTGCGAGGAGATCTTCACCCAGCTCGCCGCCACCAAGGCCGCCCTCGATCGTGTCGGCATGCTCCTCATCTCCCTGAAGATGCGCGAGTGCCTGGTTGACGAGGACGACGGCGAAGAGGCGACCCGCGAAGGCGTCGAGCGCGCCCTCGAGGCGTTCCTCAAGTACACGCGCTGCGTGAAGTAGGCGCGGTCGCGTCGATGGCGGAGAAGTTCGACCCCGCGCACGCCCACAAGCTCGAGAACCCGGAGCGCCTCGTCGAGCTCCCCCCCGCCGCCATCGTCCGACTCCTCGCGCTGCGCGGCGACGAGACCATCGTCGACTACGGCGCCGGGACGGGGCTGTTCACGATGCCCGTCGCCGCCGCCCTGACCGGCGGTCGCATACTCGCGGTCGACGAGCACCCGGCGCTGCTCGCCTATCTCGAGGAGAAGGTCGCGAGGGCCGGTCTCCCCGAGGGCCGCGTCGTGCCCGTGCCCACCGCCGACAACTCGGTGCCGCTGCCCGACGGCGGCGCCGACCGCGTGCTCATGATCAACGTTCTCCACCACGTGCACGACGACCCGGCCGCCATGGCCGAGGTGCGGCGACTGCTCGGCCCGGGCGGTCGCCTCGTCGTCATCGACTACGCCCAGATGGACCGCCCCGTCGGGCCGCCCAACGACCACGTCCTGTCACTCGAGCAGGTGCGCGCCGCCGTCGCCGGCCTCGGCCTGTGCGAGCTCTCCGTGCACCCGCCCGGCGACGTCGGCCGCTACCAGATCGCCGTCGTCGCCGAGATGCCCGGCGGCCCGGCGGTCGCCGGCGACGGTGCCGACGGCGCCGCGGCGGCGACTCCGCGGTCCGCGATCGCCGGCGGCGGTCGCGACGCGGCCGGCGGCGACTGACTGTCGGCGTGGCTGCCCCGCCAGCTCCGGACCGGCCGGCCCTCGTCTCCCACGTCCGTGCCGCTCACGGTCCCGGCCTGCCCGAGGCGCTCGAGCGGCTGGTCTCGCCCTTCGGCGGCTGGAGTACGATCGTCGCTCCCCACGAGCGCGTCGCGGTCAAGATCAACCTGCTCCGGGGCGCGCCACCCGAGCGCGCCGTCTCCACGCACCCGGAGACCCTTCGCGCGGTGCTGCGGGCCGTGAGGGCCGCCGGGGCCGAGCCCTTCGTGGCCGACAGCCCCGGCGGCCTCAACGGGCCCGCCAAGGTCGCGCGCGCCTACCGCATCGCCGGCATCTCCCAGATGTGCGCCGAGGAGGGCGTGCAGGTCGTCGACATCGAGGACCAGCCCGTCCTCGTCGAGGCGCCGCAGGGGCGCCTCTTCCGCCACTTCCGCATCGGCCGGCCCTTCCTGCGCGCCGACGCCATCGTCCAGGTCGGCCCCCTCAAGACCCACCAGCTGATGCGCCTCACGGGGGCGGTCAAGCTGACCTACGGCTGCATCCCCGGCCTCGAGAAGGCGCAGCTCCACGTGCGCGCCCAGCGCCGCGACGACTTCGCCGACATGCTCCTCGACCTGCACCTCGCCCTGCGGCCGCGGTTCACGGTGATCGACGGGATCATCGCCATGGAGGGACAGGGCCCCGGCAGCGGGCGGCCGCGCGAGCTCGGCTCGCTCTTCGCCGCCCGCGACGCCCTCGCCCTCGACGCGGCCCTCGCCGACCGCACCGCGCACCGGCGCCGCGACGTCTACACGCTGGCCGCCGGCGAACGCCGCGGCCTCATCGACCTCGACGACGCCTACCGGCTCGCCGGCGACCCCGTGGAGACGGTCGCCGACTTCGCGCCGGCGCGGCGCGACATCCAGGAGCTGCTCCCGCCGTCGCTGCACCGGCTCGGCCGCCGTCTGATCACGGCGCGGCCACGGCTCGTCGACGGCGAGGCCTGCATCGAGTGCGGCGAGTGCGCCGGGATCTGCGGCGTGACGGCCATCGCGCTCGAGCCGCTGCCGGAGTTCGACGACGGCCGCTGCGTGCGCTGCTACGCCTGCACCGAGGTGTGCCCGACCGGGGCGATCGACGTCGTCGAGCCGTGGCTGGCGCGGCGCGTCTTCGGCGGGCGCGACGGCGCGAGCTGAGCGCGGCCGCCGCCGCGCGACACCGCGGCGCCCCGGCCGCACAGCACCTGACCGCAGCGACCTCGGGCCGCCCGTTGATCCGGCGCCCTCAGCCCCCCGGCGCAGGGTCGGACACGATGGTCTCGACGCGGAAGACGACGATCTCCGGGCGGCAGAAGGCGCGGAACGGCAGCATGCTGGTGCCGACCCCGCGCGTGACGTAGAGCGCCCGACCCTCGGGCTCGTAGCCGCCCTCGGCAAAGCGTGCCGAGAGGTCGCTCAGCAGGAGCCGGCGGCCGGGGAGGGGCAGGCAGATCTGGCCGCCGTGGGTGTCCCCGGCCAGGGTGAGAGCGAAGTCGCCGGGCGCCGTCTCGAGGACGACGTCGGCCTGGTGCGAGAGCAGCAGCCGAAGGACTCCCGGCCGCCGGTCGAGACCGCCGACGGCGCGCGGCAGATCGGCGTGACCACCGCTCGCGTCGTCGACGCCGCAGATCTGGATGACCCCGGCGCCGCGAGTCACCACGGCGCACTCGTTCGTCAGCACGCGAACGCCGCAGCCCTCGAGGTCGGAGGGGTCAGTCGCGCGCACGAAGGGCGCCTTGCTGTCGCCGCGGTCGTGGTTGCCGAGGACGGCGTACACGCCGAGCGGCGGGCGCAGCCGGCGAAGCTGCGCCAGCAGCTCGCCACGGCCGCCCGGCCCGGAGGCGAAGTCGCCGGTGATGAGGACGAGGTCCGGCTCCGCCGCGAGGGCGAGGTCGACCGCCTTGCGCGTCGCTCGCGCGTTGAGGCTGGGGCGGAAGCCGGCGTGAAAGTCGGAGAGCTGGACGACGGTGAGGCCGTCGAGGTCCGGCGGGCAGCCGGGCGCCGGCAGGCGCCGGTCGACCCGCCGGACCGCCTGCGCCTGCCAGAGCAGGTAGGACGTCGCGAGGGCGGCGGCCGCGCCGCGCGCGGCCGCCGCCCTCGCTCCCTGCCTCACCACACCGGCGGTCGCCGCCCTACTCCTGGTCCATCTGCTCGCGCAGCCGGGCGCGCGTCTCCTCGATCTTGCGGCGCAGCGCCTCGGACTGGTCCTCCGCCGACTCCTTGCCGGCGCCGAGAGCCTTCACCAGACGCTCCTTCTGGGCGCCGAGGTCGCCGCTGAAGAGCTGCTCGCGAGTCTCCTTGCCCGGACGCGGGGCGAACAGGACCCCGACGGCGGCGCCGACGATGGCGCCGACCAGGAAGCCGCCCCTTCTGCGCGACGCGCTCTTCTCTTCACTGCTCACCCTGACACCTCCGGTCTCACCGCCGTCCCGGTCTCATCGTGCTCTTCAGTCACCGCCGCGGCCGCGTCGCGTCTCAGCCGACCAGACCGCGGGCCGTCAGCCGCCGACGCGTGGCGTCTCGCCTGACCAGTTCGACGGCCGGCCGCCGTCCCCCGCCCCGCGGCTCAGTAGAGCCGCGTGTTGTTGGCCACGAGACCGAACCGGCAGCCGAACGACTCTGCGGCGCGCCGGCACATCACCATGCGCTCGAGGAAGATCTCGAAGTACTCCATCACCGTCGTCGCCTCGGTGTCGATCTCGAGCTCGAGGGTGATCGTGTGCGCCGCCGCGTCGACGATCAGGGTCGAGCGGTGCGCGGCGTGGTTCACCCGGTCGTGCTCGTCGTAGAGCGCGGGGTCCATCTCGCGCACCCGGCTCTCATGGACGTCGGACTTGTCGGCGAGGATCACCGCCGCCGCGAGGTCGCTCACGGGGTCGCCGTGCTCCTCCTCGTGGTTGCCGATCGCGCACATGACCTCGACGTACTCATCGGCAGGCATGCCGAGCCGCTCGAGGACGCGATAGGCGATGAGGGCGGCGACGTTGCCGTGGTCGTTGCGGTTCACCCCGTTGCCGATGTCGTGCAGGTACCCCGCGATCGCCGCCAGCTCGGCCAGACGTGGCGGGCGGTCCAGACGGTGGAGGATGTCGCGCGCCACGGTGGCCACCATCGTCGCGTGGCGCGTGCCGTGCTCGGTGTACCCCAGCCGCTCCAGGTTCTCGTCGGCCTTCGAGATCAGGACCGCGACCTCCGGGTCCTTGCGGACCGTGTCGAAGGTCACCGGCCGTGGTCCGCGGTCGCTCGCGGGGGCTGCCTTCGCCATCGTCACCTCACCTCGAACGTGTCCATGCCGGCGTCGGGCTCCACGTCCTCCGCCTCCAGCCGCGCCACCTCGGCCCGCGGCGGACCGCCGCGGCACCAGGCGACCAGCGCGTCCACCGCGGCGGCGTCGCCCTGGGCCCATACCTCGACGCTGCCGTCGCGGAGGTTCTTCGCGTAACCGGCGACGCCCAGGCGCCGCGCCTCGCGCTGCGTCGAAGCGCGATAGTACACGCCCTGGACGCGGCCCGAGAGCCGCATCTTCACCGCCCTGGTGCCGGCGCCGCCCTCCTGCGCACCGGCGGTGCCGAGGCCCGTCATCTCGTTCTCGGCCACGTCCTCCGCTCCCTCGACGCCGCCGCTGACGAGCGGCACGAAGCGGCACGGCGTGTGGCGCTCGACGTCGAACCCTTCGCGGCCGCGGCGGTACACGGTCAGCACCTGGTCGCGGTGCGGCACGCCCAGCGGGATCACCAGACGGCCGCCCACGACAAGCTGGTCCAGCAGGGCCGCCGGTACGTCTTCGGCCGCGGCGGCGACGAGGATGCCGTCGTAGGGCGCGTGCTCCTCCCAGCCCAGAGTCCCGTCGCCGACGGCGAGGTGGACGTTGTCGTAGCCCAGCTCGCGCAGGCGGCGGCGGGCGGCCTCGGCGAGCTCGGCGACGCGCTCGACCGCCCAGACCTGCGCCACCAGCTCGGCGAGGACGGCGGTCTGGTAGCCCGACCCCGCGCCCACCTCGAGCACGCGGCTGCGCGCGTCGGCCCCGAGCAGCGCCGTCATCAGCGCCACCATGTACGGCTGCGAGATGGTCTGGCCGAAGCCGATCGGCAGCGGGCCGTCGAGGTAGGCCTCGCCCTCCATCCCCGCGGGGACGAAGCTGTGTCGCGGAACGGCGCGCAGCGCCGCGAGCACAGCCTCGTCGCGCAGCCCGCGCCCGGCGATCTGCTCCTCGACCATCCGCCGCCGGGCGTCGCCGGGGGTGTCGCCGCGCCGGCTCACTGCGGCGCCTCCCCGTCGACGCCGGGTGACGGCGAGCTTCTCGGCTCCACCCCGTAGGGTGCGGCTCGCGCTGCCGCGTCCGGCGGCGGCACGGCGGGCGACGGCACGGGCGGTGGGGCCTCCGACGCCGGCCCATACGGCGCGGACTCCGCCGCGGATGCGCGCGGAACCTCACGACCCGCGGCCGGCGGAGGCATGCCGCCCGCGGCGGCGCTCGGCGGCGCCTCCGTCACGGCGCCGGGGGGCTCACGCGGGTCGCGGCGCCGGCGGAGCGCGGCGTACTTGGCCTTGCGGCGCCGGCGCATCTCCACCCAGAGCGCTGCCGGCCAGGCCACGACGGCGAAGCCGATGAGGCTCCAGGCGAGGGTGCCGACGGTGCCGAGGAGGACGTACAGGTCCTCGATCAGGCTGAGCAGCGGGATCGTCGCTTCGCTGCGCGTGGCGCGCGGCCGGCGCACGTGCTTGACGTGCTCGGCCAGCCAGGCGGCGAACCCGCCGACGGCCAGCCCGATCAGGAGGCCGGGCCAGCCGGCGTCGATGGTCGCCGCTCCGGCGACGGCACCGGCCGCGAGGCGCAGGGGGAACACGATGCGGTCCTGCAGCCGGTCGACGCGGGTTATCTTGTCGAACGCCGACTCGAGGATGGCCAGAACGGCGAGGGCCAGGAGGACCCAGCGGTTGCCGAGCCAGTCGAAGGCGCTGTTGAGCGGCACGCCCCACCCTAGCCGGGACATCACCCCGATGAGGGCCAGCGTCAGCCACGGACGCGTGCCGGCGGCGGCGCCGAGCCCGAGCATGCGGGCGAGGCCGAAGACCCAGCCGATCACGAAGACGCCTCCACGTGCGGATTCTACTATGCCACCGGCGGCCGCCCCGGCGTGCATGCCTCGACGCGGGGATGACGCCCCCGACGGATGTAGAATCCCCGCGTGGAGGAGCGACGCCCGCGTCCGTGACGCCGGCGCGACCGCGGAGGGAGCATGAGTACAGCCGTCATCGAGTGTCGGCGCTGCGGCCGGCGAGTCAGCGCCGAGGCGCCGCGCTGTCCCGAGTGTTGCGCCGACCCGCGCGACGGCCGCAGTTCGTTTCGCGAGGAGGACCGCGACTGCGTGCGCGTCTGTGAAGGGCTCTGGGTCCGGCTCCTCGCGCTGGCCCTCGACGCGCTTGTCCTCAGCGGTATCTTCCTGTTCATCGGACTCGCCGTGTTTCAGGCGCTCGTGATGCAGGGCCGCTTCGCGGTCGAGGGCGAGGAGCCGTTCCCCTGGTACCTCTGGCTCGCCTTCTCGCTGGCCGCCTTCGTCTACTTCTGGGTCTGCGAGGCCAGGTGGGGCCAGACGCTGGGTAAACGCCTGTTCGGGCTGCGCGTCGTGCGCACCGACGGCGGCCGTGTCGCCTACGGCGCCGCCTTCGTGCGCACCATGCTGCGCATCGTCGACTTCCTCCCCTTCGCCTACCTGGCGGCGGCGATCACGGTCACGATGACCCGACGGAATCAGCGTCTCGGCGACCTCGCCGCCGGCACCGTCGTCGTACGACCCCGCACCGTGCGCCTGTCGGAGCCGGCCACCTCGGCCCTCCCGACCGTGCCCTGGGTCGGGCCCGGGGTGCCGGCGGCAGACGCCTGAGGCGGCGGGCCTCGACGCGCAGAGGCCCGAGCACGCACGTCGACGCGGCGGGGGCGGGGCGCTCTCGCGCCCCGCCCCCGCCGCCCTCACGGTGAAACCCGTCTCGAGCGCCGCCCTCACGGTCAACCCCGTCCGGCGCGCTTCCGGACGCAGACTCGGACGCCGCCTGCGCGCCCGACG
>DATHSP010000074.1:0-3077 GCA_035464075.1 Thermoleophilia bacterium
CTGACCGCCGCAGCGGTCAGGGCGCGCGGCCCGGCTCCTCAGTTCGTGAGATAGGAGCAGAGGTACTCGCCGAGGGCGCGGTCGGTCCGCGCCAGCTCGAGCGTCGACAACAGGCGGCAGAGGGACTGGTCGTCCGCCACGATCGTGGTCCCGAGGCCCGGATACCGGGTGAGCATCTGGTCCACCACCATGTCCCTCTCCTGGCGCGTCATCGTACGGCTCCTCGTTCTCGGCTTCGTTCCCTGCACTCATGGTTTCGGTCCAGGAGGGGGGCTGCTGCATGGGACGGACGTCTAACCGGGCGGCGGGCAGCTCGCCGGAGCAGACGGCGGCGGTCGACGATTCCGCCCCGCGGCCGGTCGGCGGTGACGGCCGGCCGTCGCGAGGCCACCGCGCGGCGGCGCGGCGGCCGGCACACCCGCGCGGCGTCAGAGGTAGGAGCGCAGCATCCCCCGACGCCGGATGTCGACGCTCGCGCAGTGGAAACCGCCGCCGATCGTCTCGAAGTCCCAGAACGGGCACTCGATCGGCTCGAAGCCCCACGACTTGAGAGTCCTCGCGAAGCGCTTCTCGCCGGCGGAGACGATCACGCGGTGCTCGTCGAGCATGACGACGTTCATCATGATCCAGCGGCTGCAGTTGTACATCGGGTGCGTCTCGGGCATCTCGGGCTCGGGGCAGACCAGCACGTCCCACCCTGCCTTGACGAAGACCTCGGGTACGGTGGCGACCCGATCGGGGTGGATGAGGAGCTTGCCCGGCGCCAGCGGATAGAGCGTCGCGTCGAGATGCATGGGGTGGGTGTCGTACACGTCGACCTCGTGCACGGTGTACTCGGGCCCGAGGTGGCGCCGCAGCCACTCGATACCGAAGCTGTTGCAGCAGCTCGAGCGCCCGATGAAGACGTCGCGCCCGCACTTGATCGCATCGGCGGCGTCGAACAGCGGTTCGAACTCCGTCGGCAGGAAGCGTTGCGCCTCGCCCTCGGTCATCGGCACGAACCGCTGGTCGTAGCTCGCGTCAGAGAGCTGCGGGCGGGGCGCCGAGATCCAGCGCGCGCCGCCTCTGAAGTACTCCTTGCAGAGCGCCTTGTAGGCCAGGTGCTCGAAGTACCGGCTGCGCCAGCCCATCGGCGCCTCGATGATGAGGTCGCCGACGACGAGCAGCACGTCGCGCGGCATCAGCGCGTAGCACGAACTGGGCTGGGACCAGTCGGGGGTCGAGATCGGCTGGTCCCAGCGGAAGCGCTCCGGCCGCCGCACGGTCACGCCGGCCTGCTCGAGAACGTCGACGAACGCCTCCACGTCCTCCTCGGCCTTGAGCAACACGTCCGTCGGCCAGGGCGTGCCGCCCCAGGTCTTGTAGAAGTCCCAGAGGCGACGGTCGTGGACCACCGCGGGCATGATGGTGTCCCACGCCGGGATCCTGGCGTCGTCGACGATGCCCACCACGATCTCCTCGAGCGGGTCCCACTCGTTGAAGGCATTGACGACGGGAGTCTCTCGCTGCTCCACCGGTCCTCCACGGGTCGCGTACGGCCGCGGCGCCGCCGCGGCGGATCTTCTTCTCTCGTCAGGGCGCGGAGCCGCCGGCCCCCTGGCCCTCCGGGAACTGCTGGGCGAGCCCCGCGATGACCTCGAGCACAGCCCGCGCAGCGCCGCACGCCGTCGCCGGCGCGCCCTCGCCGGGGACACCGCTCACGTCGGCGGCGCCGAGTGGCGCCCGCGCGGCAACCCGGAGAGCGCGCAGCAGTTCGCGCAGCGACAGCCCACCCGGATCGGAGGGCCCCGCGTCCGGCAGGTCGAGCACGTTCACGTCGATCGAGAGGTAGACCGCCTCGGTCCCACGGGTCGCCGCCTCGAGCGCCTCCTGCGCGACGACCTCGACACCCGCCTCGTCGATGTCGGCCACCGTGTACCACCGGTGACCGAGGGCCGCGGCGAGGGCGGCCTCGGTCGCCGTCGCCGCGGCCCTCACGCCGATCTGCACGAATGCGTCGGGCTCGACGACGCCGAGCTCGAAGGCCCGCCGCCAGCGGCCGGCGTCCGCGTCACCCTCGGGCCCGCAGAGGCCTAGCCCGGCCGTGAACGCGATGATGCCGAGCTTGCCGGTGAGACGGCCGCAGAGCACCTCGAGCGCGGGCGTCGCCACGCCGGCGTCGCCGCCCAGGACGAGCGGTACGGCACCGGCGGCGACCACCTCGATAAGCCTCTGGTGGGCGGCCGCGGTCATCGCCCCGTGGTCGCCCCCGCCGATGTCCACGTCGCCGTAGTCCACGACACGAAGACGCGCGCTGGGGACGAGCTCGCGGTCGATCTCGGGGAGCGTGCCGCCGTGGAGAGCCGCCGCGTACGCCGCCGTGGCACGCCTGATCGCCGCCGGACCACCGGCGGGGCCGCGCGCGGCGACCGCCGACCCGGGCTGCCACGGGATACCGAGCACGGCGGCCGAGGCGCCGTTCAGCTCCTCGGGACGTCGCGCCGCGGGGGCGCCGGCGAAGGTGGGCACACCGGGCCGCAGCCAGACCCGCGGCGGCGCGGCGCCCGCGTCGTCTCCCCGCCCCCAGACCTGTCGTACGCGCCGGCTGTCCACCGCCCACCTCCTCGGACCCGCCGGCCGCGCGACCGCCGGGTGGCGCCAGTCTACGGTATGGGCGCGGCGCGAACGAGCGACTGCGGGTCGCGTGTCCGCCGCACAGGCGCCACCTCGACGAGGGCGGTCGCGGGTCGCGGGCCCGCGGGTCGCGTCGTGTGGCACCCGGGCCAGCCGCGTCGTGTCGCGCCCGGGCCCGCCGCGTCGCTCCGCCGCCGCCACGCCGACGCCGTTCGGCTTGCCGCTCCACAGGGAATCCCGTATAACTGACTCCCTCACGCGCGGTGGCGCCGCCGCCGGCGCGCGAGGGAGGACACCACTCGTGGGGCATTAGCTCAGTTGGGAGAGCGCCTGGATCGCACCCAGGAGGTCAGCGGTTCGAATCCGCTATGCTCCACCACCATCCCCGAGGGCTTCGAGTCCGTCCCCTGCCCGCTCTGCGGCTCCCGGCCGCGCAACGTCGTGATCCGGGCCGCCGACCGACT
>DATHSP010000075.1:0-8586 GCA_035464075.1 Thermoleophilia bacterium
GCAGATCACCTGCACGGTACCGTGCCGGCGGATGATCTTGCACTTCTCGCACATCGGCTTGACTGACGCTCTGACCTTCATCCCTGTCCTCGCTCACGGGCGCGCGGCGGCCGCCACGCGACACTACCCTCCGGGTGACCGCGGGCGGCCACTACTTGAACCGATAGGTGATCCTGCCCCTGCTGAGGTCGTACGGCGAGAGCTCGACCTTGACCCTGTCGCCCGGCAGGATGCGGATGTAGTGCATGCGCATCTTGCCGGAGATGTGGGCGAGGACCTCGTGGTCGTTGTCGAGGTGGACGCGGAACATCGTGTTCGGCAGCGCCTCGACGACCTCGCCTTCGATCTCTATGGCTTCTTCTTTTTGCGCCATACTCCCTCTGGCTACGAACAGCGGCCTGCAATATTACCACAAACGGGAGGCTCGACAAACAAGCGCGACGAGCCTCACCCGCCTTTTTCGCCCGCTCGCCGGGTGAGCACGCGGGGGCCGTCGGCGGTGACCGCCACCGTGTGCTCGAAGTGCGCCGACAGCGAGCCGTCGCCGGTGTGGATCGCCCAGCCGTCGTCGGCGACGAAGACGTCGTGGCCGCCGTAGTTGACCATCGGCTCGATGGCGAAGACCATGCCCTCCTCGAGGCGCGGGCCGCGGCCCGGGTCCCCGTAGTTGGGGATCTGCGGGTCCTCGTGCATCTCCTTGCCGACGCCGTGACCGACGAGCGAGCGGACGACGCTGAAGCCGGCGGCCTCGACGACCTCCTGCACGGCGTGCGAGACGTCGCCGAGGCGACGCCCGGGGCGGCACTCGAGGATCGCCGCCTCGAGCGACTCGCGGGTGACGTCGAGCAGGCGTCGTGCCTCGCGGCCGACGTCGCCGACCGCCACGGTGAGGGCGGAGTCGGCGACGTAGCCCTCGAGCGTGACGCCGACGTCGAGGCTCAGGAGGTCGCCCTCCTCGACCCGCTGTCGGCCCGGGATGCCGTGCACGACCATGTCGTTGGGCGAGGCGCAGATCGAGGCGGGGAAGCCGCGGTACCCTTTGAAGGTGGGCACCCCGCCGCGGCCGCGGATGAACTCCTCGGCGAGACGGTCGAGGTCCCCGGTGGTGACCCCGGGGTGGGTCTTCTCGGCGAGCAGCGCGAGGCACTCCGCCAGGATCCGCCCGGCGGCGGCGATGAGCTCGATCTCGCTCGCGGACTTGCGGATGATCACGACGCGGCGCCGTCGAGGATCTCGGTGACGCGCTCGAACACCTGGTCGGGCATCCTGCCGCCGCCGAAGGCGGTGCTCAGGATGCCCTTCGCACGGTAGTGCTCGACCAGCGGCTCGGTCTGGGCCCGGTACACGGCGAGGCGGTTGCGGACCGTCGCCTCGTCGTCGTCGTCGCGCTGGTAGAGCTCGCCGCCGCAGGCGTCGCAGACGCCCGCGCGCGCCGGCGGGTCGAAGACGACGTGGTAGCCCTTGCCGCACGCGCGGCAGAGGCGACGCCCGGCGAGACGCTCGACGAGCTCGTCTTCGGGCACGTCGAGCTGGATCACGTGCGTCAGCACGCGCCCCGTGTCGGCGAGCAGCGCGTCGAGCCGCTCGGCCTGGTCGATCGTGCGCGGGAAGCCGTCGAGCAGGAACCCTTCACGGGTGTCGTCCTCGGTGAGCCGCTCGCGCACGCAGCCGATGACGACGTCGTCGGGCACGAGCTCGCCGGCGTCCATGAAGCGCTTGGCCTCGCGGCCCATCTCGGTGCCCCTGGCGACGGCGGCCCGCAGCATGTCGCCGGTCGAGACGTGCGGCAGGCCGTAGCGGGCGACGATGCGCTCGGCCTGCGTGCCCTTGCCCGAGCCGGGCGCACCGAGGAGAACCACGTTACGTTCGCGGGGCCTCGCCATCGCCGGGCGCTACTTGAGGAAGCCCTCGTAGTGGCGCATGAGCAGCTGGGCCTCCATCTGGCGCATCGTGTCGAGCGCGACGCCGACCACGATCAGCAGCGACGTGCCGCCGAAGTAGAAGGGCACGTCGAAGTACCGCGAGAGGATCCACGGCAGGAGCACGACGGCGCCGAGGAAGAGCGCGCCGGGCAGCGTGAGGCGGGTGAGGATGCGGTCGAGGAACTGGGCCGTCGGCATGCCGGGGCGCACGCCCGGGATGAAGCCGCCGTACTTCTTCAGGTTGTTGGCCTGGTCGACCGGATTGAAGGTGACCGCCGTGTAGAAGTACGTGAACAGGATGATGAGGAGGACCTCGCCGATGATGTAGAGGTAGCTCTGCGGCCCGAACGCCGTCGAGATCCACTCGGTCGGGCCGGTGGGGATGAACTGCGCCAGGGTCGGCGGGATCAGCATGATCGACGACGCGAAGATCACCGGGATCACGCCGGCCATGTTGACCTTGAGGGGGATGAAGGTGCTGGAGCCGCCCATCATGCGTCGCCCGACGACGCGCTTCGCGTACTGGACGGGGATGCGGCGCTCGCCGGTCGTGATCCAGATGACGCCGACGATGACCGCGAGCGCGATGACCACGAAGCCGATCTGGGCGACGAAGCTGAAGGTGGTGAAGAACTGCACAACGCCGCCGGGGATGCTGCTGACGATGCTGATGAAGATCATGATCGACATGCCGTTGCCGATGCCACGCGCGGTGATGAGCTCGCCGAGCCACATGACCGCGGTCGTGCCGGCGACCAGCGTGGTCACGATGAGCGTCGCGCGCCACCAGTTGAGGTCGGGCAGGGCGTTGTAGCTGTTGAAGATCGTCAGGTAGCCGATCGACTGGACGAGGGCGAGCGCGACGGTCAGCCAGCGCGTGTACTTGGTGATCTGCTTCTGGCCCTGCTCGCCCTCCTTGGCCAGCTCCTCGAGCTTGGGAATGACCACGGTGAGGAGCTGCATGATGATCGAGGCGGTGATGTACGGCATGATGCCGAGGGCGAACACCGCCACCTGGCTGAGGGCGCCGCCGGAGAACAGGTTGAGGAGCCCGACCACACCGGTGGCGCCGGTCTGGAAGAAGTCCTGCAGCGCGTCGACGTCGACGCCCGGCGTCGGCACCCAGCAACCGAAGCGGTAGATGGCGATCATGCCGGCGGTGAAGAGAAGCTTGGCGCGCAGCTCCGGGATCTTCCAGGCGTTGACCAGCGACTGCCAGAGCTTGTTGTCCACGATGCCCCCCGGCGCCGTCAGAGGAGCTCGACGGTGCCGCCGGCGGCCTCGATCTTGGCCCTGGCGCTCGCCGAGAACAGGTGCATGCGCACGGTCAGGGCCTTGTCGAGGTCGCCGTCACCGAGGATCTTGATCGGCGTGCGCGTGTTCTTGACGACACGCTTCTCGACCAGCGCCTCGGGGGTCACCTCGGCGCCCGCCTCGAAGAGGGCGGCCAGGCGGCCGACGTTGACCGGCACGGCGTAGGTGCGGAACGGCCCGATCGGCATGCTCTTCTTCATGTGCGGGCCGCGCAGCTTGCCGAGCCGCATGTAGAGCGGCATCTGGCCGCCCTCGTAGCCCGGGCGCACGCCGCCGCCGGACCGCGCGTTGTAGCCCTTGTGGCCCTTGCCGGCGGTCTTGCCCTGCCCGCTGCCCTTGCCGCGCCCGAGTCGCTTGCGGTCCTTCGTCGCGCCCGCGTTGGGGCGGAGGTCGTGCAGTCCTAGCTCAGCCATCTCAGCCCTTCGTGACCTCGCGCACCTCGAGGAGGTACGCGATCTTCTTCACCATGCCGCGGATCACGGGCGTGTCGTCGTGCACTACCGTGTGGCCGATGCGCTTGAGACCCAGCGCCCGAAGTGTGCCGCGATGATCGGGCTTGCGCCCGATCGCGCTCTTCGTCTGGGTGATCTCGAGCCGCGCCGTCATGCGGACGCCTCACCGGCCGGGGCCGTCGCCTCCGCCTCGGCGCTCTTCTCGCGCTCGATGCCGAGCACCTGCGAGACGGGGATGCCGCGCAGCCGCGCGACGCCCTCGGGCGTCTTCAGCGACTGCAGGCCCTGCACCGTGCCGCGCACGAGGTTGATGGGATTGGTCGTGCCCAGCGACTTGGTCAGGATGTCGCGCACCCCGGCCAGCTCGAGCACGGCCCGCACGCCGCCGGCGGCGATGACGCCGGTACCTTCGGAGGCCGGCTTGAGCAGTACGCGGGCGGCGCCGTAGCGGCCGATCACCTGGTGGGTGATGGTCGTCTTGTAGCGGGGCACCTTGAAGAGGTTCTTCTTGGCGTCCTCGATCGCCTTCTGGATCGCGAGCGGGACCTCGCGCGCCTTGCCGTAGCCGGCGCCCACGTGCCCGTCCTCGTCGCCGACCACGACCAGGGCCGTGAACGAGAACCGCCGGCCGCCCTTGACGACCTTGGCCACGCGGTTGATGTCGACGACGCGCTCCTTGAGCTCGTTGCCCTCGCTGTAGACTCCTCGAGCCACCTTGCCTCTCTTCCGTCGTCAGAACTCGAGGCCGCCCTCGCGGGCGCCCTCGGCGAGCGCCTTAACGCGCCCGTGGTAGAGATAACCTGACCGGTCGAAGACGACGCTGGAGATACCCTTCTCCTTGGCTCGCGCCGCGACCAGCTCGCCGACCTTCTTCGCCACCGCGCTCTTGTCGAGGCCCTTGGTGTCGACCTCGGCGGAGCGCGCCGCGACCAGGGTGCGGGCGGCGCCGTCGTCGACGACCTGCGCGTAGATCGCCTTGTTGGAGCGGAAGACCGCGAGGCGCGGCCGCTCGGCCACGCCCGAGATCTTGCCGCGGACGCGCCGCTTGCGTCGCGCGCGCGCCTCTCTCACGTTCACTGCACTCATCGTTCTCGCGGTCCTCTCGTCTTCAGCTCACTCAGGCGCGCTTGCCGACCTTGCGCTGCACGTGCTCGCCGGCGTAGCGGATGCCCTTGCCCTTGTACGGCTCGGGTGGCCGCAGGGCGCGTATCTTGGCGGCGACCTCGCCGACCACCTGCTTGTCGATGCCCTTCACGAGCACGACCGTGGGCTGCGGCGTCTCGAAGCTCACGTGCTCGGGCGGCTCGACGACCACGGGGTGGCTGTAGCCCACGACGAGCTCAAGGGCCTCGCCCTTGAGGGTCGCGCGGTAGCCCACCCCGACGATCTCGAGCCGCTTCTCGAACCCCGCCGTGACGCCGTCGACCATGTTGGCGATCAGCGTGCGCGTGAGGCCGTGCAGCGAGCGGTGCCGGCCGGACTCGGTCGGCCGGCTCACGGTGATGACGCCGTCCTTCTGCTCGACGAGCATCTCGCGCGGCACGCGCTGGCTCAGCTCGCCCTTGGGGCCCTTCACGGTGACGAGGGCGTCGTCGTAGACCACCTCGACGCCGTCGGGGACCGTGATCGGTGCTCTTCCTATCCTCGACATCAGCCGTCCTTACCAGATGAAGCAGATGACTTCGCCGCCGACGCCGAGCTTCTTGGCCTCGGCGCTCGTGACCAGCCCGCGGGACGTGCTGATGACGGCCGTCCCCAGGCCGCCGAGCACCTTCGGCAGCGAGTCCTTGCGCGCGTAGATGCGGCGCCCCGGCTTGGACACGCGCTTGATGCCCGAGATGACGCGCTCGCGGTTGCGCCCGTACTTGAGCTCGATGCGCAGCACGTCGCCGTGCTCGCCCGGGACGACGTCGTAGCCGGACACGTAGCCCTGCTCGGTCATGATGCGGGCGATCTCGAGCTTCATGCGCGACGTGGGCATCTCGACGCGCGAGTGCCGCTGGGCGCTCGCGTTACGCACCCGCGTCAGCATGTCGGCGATCGGGTCGGTCATGGACATCGCGCTCGCCTCCTCACCAGCTCGACTTGGTCAAGCCCGGCACGACGCCCTGATGGGCGAGCTCGCGCAGGCAGATCCGGCAGACGCCGAACTTGCGGTAGTACGCCCTGGGCCGCCCGCAGCGCGAACAGCGGTTGTACTCGCGTGTCCGGTAGCGTTGCCGGCGCGAGGCCTTCACCACCAGTGATGTCTTGGCCATGCTTCAGCTACTCCTGGTTGGCGCGGAACGGCATGCCGAGCCGGGCGAGGAGCGAACGCGCCTCGTCGTCGGTCTTCGCCGTCGTTGCGATGACGACATTGAGCCCCCGGGTCTGGTCGACCGAGTCGTAGTCGATCTCGGGGAAGATGGTCTGCTCGCGGACACCCATGGCGAAGTTGCCACGCCCGTCGAACTGGCCGGGGTCGATGCCGCGGAAGTCGCGGATGCGCGGCAGCGCGATCGAGACCAGCCGGTCGAGCATCTCGTACATGCGCTCGCCGCGCAGCGTCACGCGGCAGCCGATCGCCATGCCCTCGCGCAGCTTGAAGCCGGCGATCGACTTGCGCGCCCGGGTGATCGACGGCCGCTGGCCGGCGATCAGGGCGAGCTCTTCGACGGCGTCGTCGAGCAGCTTCGCGTTGGTCTTCGCCTCGCCGACCCCCATGTTGAGGGTGATCTTGGTGATGCGCGGGACCTGCATGACGTTGTCGTAGCCGAACTCCTCCATGAGCTCCGGCACGACGTCCTTACGGTACTTGTCCTTGAGCCTCGCCATCATCACACCCTGTCGATGTCCTTGCCGCAGTTGGCGCGCCGGCAGGCGCGTACCTTGCCCCCGTCGGCGAGCAGGCGATAGCCGACGCGGGTCGGCTCGCCGCAGGCCGGGCAGACCAGCATCACGTTGGAGATGTCGATCGGCGCTTCGCGCTCGATGATGCCTCCTTGCGGGTTCTTCTTCGGGTGCGGCTTCGTGTGCTTCTTCATCATGTTGAGCCGCTCGAGGAACACCTTGCGGTGCTCGCGGTCGACGCGCATCACCTTGCCGGTCTTGCCGGTCTCCTTGCCGCTCACGACCCTGACCTGGTCGCCCTTCTTGATCTTCGACTTATCCATCTCGATGAACGCTCCCTCGCGCCGCCGCGCTAGAGCACCTCAGGCGCGAGCGAGACGATCTTCATGAAGTTCTTCTCGCGCAGCTCACGCGCCACGGGCCCGAAGATGCGGGTACCCCGCGGGTTGCCCTGGTTGTCGATCAGCACGGCCGCGTTCTCGTCGAAGGCGATGTAGGTGCCGTCCTTGCGGCCGAACTCCTTCTTGGTGCGGACGACGACGGCACGGACCACGTCGCCCTTCTTGACGCCCCCGCCGGGGGTCGCCTGCTTGACCGTGCCGACGATGATGTCGCCGACCGTCGCGTAGCGGCGTCTCGACCCGCCCCTGATCCGGATGCAGAGGATCTCACGGGCGCCCGTGTTGTCCGCGACCTTCAATCTCGACTCTACCTGGATCATGTGCTGTCTCCGCCGGCGCTGTCCGCGCTCACTTGGCCTTCTCGAGGACGTCGAGCAGCCGCCAGCGCTTGGTGGCGCTCAGCGGCCGCGTCTCGACGAGGCGCACGAGGTCGCCGACGCCGGCCGTGTTGTGCTCGTCGTGCGCGTGCAGCTTGGTCGAGCGGCGCACGACCTTGCCGTACCGCTCGTGCTTCTGGACCACGTCGATGCGCACCACGATGGTCTTGTCCATGGCGTCGCTCACGACGATGCCGCGGCGCTCCTTGCGGCCCGGCACGCGCTCGGGCGCCGGCCGCGCGGCCTTCGCCTTGGCGCGGGCGGCGGAGGTCTTCTTGGGGGCGGCCTTCGCCGCGGCGGTCTTGGCCGCCGCGGTCTTCTTGGCCGCCGCGCCCGACTTGGCCGCCGCGGTCTTCCTCGCCGCCTTGGCGGCGGCCGCCTTCTTGGCCGCCGGCTTGCGCGCCGCGCTCTGCTTGGGAGCGGGCTTGCCGCTGTCGGTCTTCTTCGTCGCCATCAGCCTTCACCACCCGCCGCCGCGCGCTCGCGCTGCCGCTCGTTCTGGAGCGTGAGCAGGCGCGCGATCTCGCGACGCGTCATGTTCAGTTTGTGCACGTCGTCGAGCTGGCCCGTCGCGTGCTGGAAGCGCAGGTTGAAGAGCGCCTTGCGCGCGTCGCGCAGGTGCACGACGAGCTCGTCGTCGGACAGCTCTCTGAGCTGCTTAGCCTTCAAAGAGACTGCCCTCCCTCGTCACGAACTTGGTCTTCACGGGCAGCTTGTGCGACGCCAGCCGCATGGCCTCGCGGGCGACCGGTTCGCTGACGCCGGCGAGCTCGAACATGACCTTGCCGGGCTTGACCACGGCCACCCACGTCTCGGGGGAGCCCTTGCCGCCGCCCATGCGCGTCTCGGCCGCCTTGCGCGTGACCGGCTTGTGCGGGAAGACGTTGATCCACACCTTGCCGCCGCGCTTGATGTGACGGGTCATGGCGATACGGGCGGCCTCGATCTGCCGGTTGGTGATCCAGCCGCACTCGAGCGCCTTCAGACCGTACTGCCCGAAGTCGACGTCGGTGCCGCCCTTGGCCGCGCCGGCCATGCGGCCGCGCTGCTGCTTTCTGTGCTTGACTCGCTTAGGTAGGAGCATCGTGTCTCGTCTCTCGTGCCCGTCAGCTCTCCGCGGCCGGCGCGCCCTCGGCGGGCGCGCCGCCGGCCGGAGCGGACGGCGTCGGCTGGTCGGTCTTCGGTACGTCGGGCTTGATCGCCGGCCTGGGCTGCCTGCCGGCCGGGCGCTGCTGGCCGCCGGGGCGCGGGGCGCCGCCGGAGCGACCGCCCGGGCCGTCGCGGCGCGGGC
>DATHSP010000076.1:0-2894 GCA_035464075.1 Thermoleophilia bacterium
CAAGGAGATCGTGGTGCCGCCCTACAACGGCGTGATGGGCGCGCTCGGCATGGCGCTCCTCGCCAGGGAGCGCGTGCAGCGCACCGGCGCCGAGACGACCTTCCGCGGTTGGGACCTCGGGCAGGTCGACTATACGGTCGTCGACTTCGTCTGCAAGGGCTGCTCGAACGAGTGCGACGTGCGCCAGTTCACGGTGGAGGGCACGAAGACGTACTGGGGCGACAAGTGCTCCGACCGTTACCGCAAGCCGGCCAAGGTCGACAAGGAGCCCGTGATCGCCGACCTCGTCGCGCTGCGCGAAGAGGCGATGCTCGAGCCGTACCGGGCCGCCGTCGAGCGCGCCGGCGCGGCGGCCCCCACCGTCGGCCTGCCGCGCGCCATGTACACCTACGACCGGCTGCCCTACTGGGCCACGTTCTTCGCGCACCTCGGGCTGCGCCCGATGCTCTCCCCGGAGAGCGACAAGGCGATCCGCGAGGCGGGCGTCGACCTGACCGTCGCCGAGCCGTGCTTCCCGATCCGCGTCGCCCACGGGCACGTCGAGTGGCTCCTGCGCGAGGGCGTCGACTGGGTCTTCGTGCCCAACGTGGTCAACGAGGAGACCGAGTACCCGCAGTTCAACTCGCACGCCTGCCCCTGGGGCCAGACGCTGCCCTTCGTCATCCGCCGGGCACCGCGCATCGAGGACCACATGGAGAAGATCCTGAGCCCTCGCGTGCGCTTCCGCGAGGGGCGCGAGGGCCTCCTGCGCGACCTCTCCGAGCTCACCGGCCCGCTCGGCGTCGACAAGGCGCGGGTGGCCGCGGCGCTCGACGCCGCCACCGCGGCCCACGACGCGTTCCGTGCCCGGCTCGCCGCCGCCGGCGCCGAGGCGCTCGCCACCCTCGAGGCGACCGGCGAGCTCGGCATCGTGCTCATCGGCCGGCCGTACAACATGTACGACAAGGGCGTCAACATGGACATCCCGCGCAAGCTGCGCAAGTTCTACGGGGTCAACCTGATCCCGCTCGACTTCCTGCCGCTCGCGGGCCTCGACGTCAGTGACATCGTCCCCAACATGTACTGGAACTACGGGCGCAAGATCCTGCAGGCGGCGCGCTTCGTGCACGACCGCGAGCACCTGCACGTCATCTACCTCACCAACTTCAAGTGCGGGCCCGACTCGTACATCAAGCACTACGTGCGTGAGGCGTCGGGCAAGCCGTTCCTCACCCTGCAGTTCGACGAGCACCAGAACGACGCCGGGGCGATGACCCGCTGTGAGGCCTACCTGGACAGCAAGGGCTTCCTGCGCTGGTGGTCGCAGGGCGATGCGCCGGTCTGCGTCCCGGCCGCCGAGGAGGTGCCGCTCGGCCGTGTCTGAGGCGACGACCGCAGACCCGAAGC
Organism: Thermoleophilia bacterium; assembly: GCA_035464075.1. Lineage (GTDB taxonomy): Bacteria > Actinomycetota > Thermoleophilia > UBA2241 > UBA2241 > UBA2241. Next base: position 1,387 of record DATHSP010000076.1, read on the forward strand.
TCCAGAAGCTGGTCGATGCGTTCGGCCTGCAGGGCCGCACGCTGTACCTGCCGCAGATGCCGTACGGCGGGTCGTACCTGCTGGCCGCCGCCATCCGCTCCATCGGCGTCGACGCGACGACGACCACCGACTCCGACGCGCGTACCCTCGAGCTCGGCGGCAAGGTGACCTCGGGCGACGAGTGCTACCCGCAGAAGATCACCATGGGCGACTTCCTCCGCATCATCGAGGACGAGGGGCGCGACAAGGTCGCCTTCCTCATGCCGACGGCCAACGGGCCCTGCCGCTTCGGCCAGTACCTCACCCTGATCAGGACCAAGCTCGACGAGCTGGGCTACGAGGACGTCCCGATCATGACCATCACCTCCAACGACGGCTACTCGTCGATCGGCGAGTACTCGCAGTCCCTGATCCGCACCGCCTGGCGCGCGGTCATCTGCCAGGACATCCTCATGAAGGCGCTGCTCAAGACGCGCCCGTACGAGCTCGAGAAGGGCGCGACCGACACCGTCTACCACGAGAGCCTCGTCGACGTCGGCGAGGCCATCAGCGCCGTCGGGACCTCGGACAAGGAGCGCCTCGCGCGGACGCGCGAGGCGCTCACCCGCTCTCGTGACCGCTTCGGCCGCGTGCCGGTTCGCTACGACCGCAGCCGGCCGCTCATCGGCGTGGTCGGCGAGATCTTCTGCCGCCACAACACGTTCTCCAACTTCGACCTGGTCAGGCTGGTCGAGCAGCAGGGCGGCGAGTGCTGGCTGTCCGACATCGGCGAGTGGGTCTGGTATGTCGACGACGAGCACCGGCGCCGCCTGCTCGACCAGGGCCGCAGGTACACGGGCGAGAACCTGGGGCGCTACATCCGCACCAGGGTGATGCACGGCGACGAACAGGCGCTCTACGGCACCTGGGAGGGCGAGTTCACCGGGTACGAGGAGCCGCACAGCGTGCGCGAGGTGCTCGAGCTCAGCAAGCCGTACCTGCCCTACACGGGGGCTTTGGGCGAGATGGTCCTGAGCACGGGCAAGTCGATCTACATGCACCAGAAGGGCGCCGACGGCATCATCGACATCAGCCCGTTCACCTGCATGAACGGCATCGTCACCGAGGCGATCTACCCCTCGGTGCAGCGCGCTCTCGACGGCATGCCGCTCCGCGTCTTCTACTTCGACGGTACGCAGAGCGACCTCGAGCGCGACGTCGGCATCTTCCTCGAGCTGGCGCGCACCTACCAGCGCCGCAAGAAGACCGTGCGCCGCTACCCGGCGTACTTCGACGGCGAATAGCCGCGGAGCACGCGCGCCGAGGCCCGCCCGGCGGTCGGGGGTTCAGCCTGTGACCGGGCGGGCTCGGTACGCTGGAGCCACGCGAAGCGGCCGGCGCCGGGGGTTGGATCCCGGCGCCGGCGAGCGATGCGGGTGACGCTCAGAGAGTGAAGCGGCGGGCGCTCCCGGTCAGGTCATGGTGCATGAAGTCCTTTGCACGCAGACGCGTGCGCGCTGAGCCGGACG
>DATHSP010000077.1:0-8907 GCA_035464075.1 Thermoleophilia bacterium
GGCGGCCGCCCCGGCCGTCTTCGAGTCGCCGCGCCCCGGGGCGAGGCGATCCGGGTCGCGTCTCGCTCAGCCCCCGAGCACGAAGCGCTCCGGCGTCCATTCCCGCGCCAGGCGGCGCGTCAGGGCCGCGGCGAGAAGCGCGCCGGCCTCGGCGTCGTCGGGGTCCATGACCTCGAGTGCCGAGTGCATGTAGCGCACCGGCAGGCTGAACGACAACGTCGCCGCCTGCACCGCCGCCATGAGCTCCTCGGCGTCGGTCTGCGTCGCCCCCGGGAGCGCCTTGACCTGATAAGGGAGGCCCTCGGCGTCGGCGACCTCGAGGGCGAGCTGCAGGAGCCGCTGATTGCTGCCGGCGCCGCGGTGGATCACCGGGCCGCCGCCGAGCTTGACCTCGCCGCCGAGCTTCTTCGGGTCGCCGCCCGGGTCGTCGCTCGCGAAGTCGACGTCGACGACGACGATGACGTCGGGGCGCCAGCGCAGTGCGGCGGCCCTTGCGCCCATGAAGGTCGTCTCCTCGTGGACCGTCGAGAGGGCCGTCAGGCGGGCCGCGGCGGGCGCCGCCGCGTAGTGCTCGAGGGCGCGCACGGCGACGTACACGCCGGCCCTGTCGTCGCAGGCCGGCGAGGCGTAGCGCCCGTTGGCGAGCGCGAGGAACTCGGCCTGGAAGGTGATGGGGTCGCCGATGGCGACGGCGCCGAGTGCTTCGTCGCGGCTGCCGGCCCCGATGTCGATCCACTGCTCATGCAGCTCGGGCGCCTTGCCGCGCTCGTCCTTGGGGATCACGTGGGTGGCCTTGCGACCGACGACGCCGTCGACCGGCCCCTTGGGGCCGTGGATCACGAGGTGCCGGCCCGGCAGCAGCTGCCGGTCGACGCCGCCGACGGCGTCGAAGCTCACGTAGCCGTGGTCGTCGACGTAGGTGACGATCAGGCCGATCTGGTCGCAGTGACCGGTGACCAGCACGTGCGGGGCACCGGCAGGCACGACGTCGGCCCAGACGTTGCCGAGGGGGTCGCCGGCGGTCGCGGCCGTGGCGGAGAGACGCCGCCGCACGACGGCCTGCACCGGCCCCTCGAAGCCTGTCGGCGACGGGGCGGCGCAGAGCTCGCGCAGCAGGTCGAGGTCGGTCGTGGTCGTCTTCTGGTCGCGGCGTGCCATCTCTCCTCCTTGACGGTGCCGGGTCATCCTACAGGAGCTCGGGGAGTGGGGAGGCCTCGCCGGACCCGGCACCCGGCGGCCCAGCTTCAGGGCCGGAGGAGAGAACGCCCGCGCGGCGTCTGGGTGCGACCGCCGACGAGCGGTCGCCGGCTCGCCGCGACCGGCGGTCGCTACTCGTAGACCTCGACGCGGTTCTTGCCGTGGCGCTTGGCGGCGTACAGCGCCTTGTCGGCGCAGCCCACCAGCCCGTCGGCCTCGGCGGCCTGCCTCGGGTAGTCGGCGATGCCGACACTGACCGTGACGTGGGCGGTCTCTTCGGGCCGGCGCCCCGGGAACGGCGCGTCGGCGATCGTCCGCCGCAGGCGCTCGCCGGCGAGCCGGGCGGGGTCGACCGCGGCGTTCGCGCCGACGAGCGCGCTGACCTGTGCGCTCAGGCGGCGGCCGACGACCGCGGCGCCGGGCGCCGGGGTGTGGGGGAGGATGACGGCGAACTCCTCGCCCCCGTAGCGGCAGGGGATGTCGACGCCGTTGCGCAGCTGCGCGCGCATGATCCGGCCGACCTCGGCCAGCACACGGTCGCCGGCCTGGTGCCCGAAGAGGTCGTTGAAGCGCTTGAAGTCATCGAGGTCGAGCATCAGCAGGGAGAGCAGCAGCTCGTAACGCCGGGCGCGGGCGATCTCGGCGTTCAGGCGTTCGTAGAAGTAACGGTGGTTGAAGAGACCGGTGAGCCCGTCGGTCGTCGCCTGCTCCTCGAGGCGGTGGGAGAGGCGCGCGTTCTCGATCGCCAGCCCGGCCATGTCGGCGAGGGCGGCGACGAGGCGCAGGTCGGCCTCGTCGAAGTCGCGCCGCCGGCGGTGCTCGATCAGCTCGACGACGCCGAGCAGTACTTCGCCGCTGAGGATCGGCGCGTACAGCGCGGTCTGCTCGCCCCAGTAGGCCATGCTCTCGCGCTCGCCGGCGTCCAGCTCCTCCTCGTCGGCCTGGGTGACGACGATGCGTCGCTCGTGAAAGACGGGGGCGACCCGCCGCTGCCGGTTGAGGTGGTTCTCGACGCCGACCCAGGCGCGGTCGTCGTCGGTGAGCTCCCGCTTCCAGATCGCCTGGGGCAGGACCGTGTCGCGGTCGGGCAGGAACTCGTAGAAGCAGCACTCGGAGCAGTCGAGGGCGACGGCGAGGCGCTCCGCGAGGCTCGCCAGCGTGGCGGCGACGGGGGCGCCGAGGCCGCGGTCTCCGTCGGCCACCTGGATGTGCGCGTCGTTCAGCGTGCTGGCCTCGCGGCGGTCGCCGTCGGCGTCGTCCATGGTCTCTCCCCACCTCGATCCGCGGTGTCGGACCGTGCTCTTCGTCGCGCTGTTCGCCGCCGCCGCCGGGTCTCCTGTCAGTGGCGCACCATGAGCTTCTTCACCGCGGCGCTGAGGCCGTCGACGGTGAGCTCGAACATAGGGAAGACCTCACCGACGCGGCGGATGGTGGTGGCGCCGTAGGCGGTCTCCCACTGCGACGCGGGGATCGTGTTGAGCCAGACCGAGTGGTCGAAGTGGCGCCGCAGGCGCCACAGCCAGTCGATGCCGGGCTCCGGGTTCGCGTGGCCCCACCAGATGATGCCGTAGCGGCTCATGAGCTCGCTGGGCGCCATGGCCGCGTCGCCGACGAGGATCAGGCGGTAGTCGCCGTTGAGCTCCTGCAGCACGTGCGGCGTGGCGACCGCAGTCGCCTCCGACATGAGCGGGTCCGTGTACACGTGGTCGTAGACGCAGTTGTGGAAGTAGTAGTGCCGCAGGTCCTTGAAGTGCGTCTGGTTGTTGACCGCGGAGAAGAGGCGGCTGCAGAGGTGGACGTAGGGATCCATGGAGCCGCCGACGTCCATGAGGAGGAGCACCTTGACGGCGTTCTTGCGGCTGCGGCGCCAGACGAGCGAGAGGCGACCGGCGTGGTCGGCCGTCTGCTCGACGGTCGCCTCGAGGTCGAGCTCGTCGGCGGCGCCCTCATGGCGCGAGGAGAGCTGCCGCAGGCGCCGCAGGGCGAGCTCGAACTGGCGCACCTCGACGCGCACGTCGGTGCGCAGGCCCCGGGAGCGGCGCTCGGCGGCGACCTTCACGGCCGTGCGGCCGCGACTCTCGCCGCCGACGCGCATACCGCCGGGGTGGACGCCGGAGTGGCCGAAGGCGGACGTGCCGCCGGTGCCCACCCAGTGAGAGCCGCCGTGGTGGGCCTCGGTCTGCTCGGCGAGGCGCTCCTCGAAGCGGCGCCGGAGCTCCTCGAGGTCGACGCCCTCGAGCTCGAGGGCGGCGGCCAGAGCCCGGCGCTCGTCCTCCGACAGGCCGGGCGCCTCGAGTCCCTCGGCGAGCCAGCGCCAGACCTCGTCGGCGATCTCCTCCGGCGTCTCGATGCCGTCGAAGGCGGCGGCGAAGGCCTGGTCGAAGTGGTCGAACCAGGCCTCCGACTTCACCAGCGTCGCGCGGGCGACGTGGTAGAACTGCGTCAGGCTGCAGGGGGCGAGGCCGAGGGCGAGCGCCCGCATGAGGGCGAGCCACTCCGTGACCGTGACCGGCACCCCGTGGGCGCGGAGGAGGAAGAAGAAGTCGCCGAACAGGGCGCCGCCTGAGCGCACCGCGGCGGTGCCGGTCAGCCGCGAAGCAGCGGCGCTGCGCGGTCGCGACCCGGCGCCGCCGCCCGGCCGCGACGCTTCACCGCCGGCCGACCCAGGCGGTTCAGCGGCGGCCGGCACGGGCCAGCGCCCGGCGGGCGATGTCGACGTCGTGGTCCTTCTTGAGCAGCACGCCCATGAAGGGCAGGCGCCGGGCGATCTCGTCGTGGTCGGCGCCGCCCCGAGCCAGGGCCTGCACCCAGTCGATGAGCTCACTGGTCGAGGGCTTCTTCTGCAGTCCCGGCACGTCGCGCAGCCAGTAGAAGGCCTCGAGCGCCAGGTCGAGCAGCCGGCGGTCGAGGTCGGGCACGTGCACCTGCACGATGCGCGCCATCATCGCCTCGTCGGGGAACTCGATGTAGTGGAAGACGCAGCGCCGCAGGAAGGCGTCGGGGAGCTCCTTCTCGGCGTTCGAGGTGATGACGACCACCGGCCGCTGCACGGCCCTGATCGTCGCGTGTGTCTCGGGGATCGAGAACTCCATCTGGTCGAGCTCCCAGAGCAGGTCGTTGGGGAACTCGAGGTCGGCCTTGTCGATCTCGTCGATGAGGAGGACGACCTGCTCGGGCGAGGTGAAGGCCTCGCCCAGCTTGCCGAGCTTGATGTAGCGGCCGATGTCGCTCACGTCGCCCTCGCCGAACTGCCCGTCGTAGAGGCGCTGCACGGTGTCGTAGACGTAGAGGCCGTCCTGCGCCTTGGTCGTCGACTTGACGGTCCAGGTGATGAGCGGCATGCCGAGGCCCTCGGCGATGCTCACGGCGAGCATCGTCTTGCCGGTGCCGGGCTCGCCCTTGATGAGCAGCGGGCGGCCGAGGCGGCGCGCGACCTCGACGGTCTGCAGCAGCTCGGCGGCGGCGATGTAGTCGCCGGTGCCGGTGTAGGCGGGCCGGGAGTGGCTGCCTGCGGCGGGCGGTGACGAGAATGGGGACTGGTGGGGAGGAGTCGGGTCGGTCACGGCACGCGTCTTTCTCTCGGCGGTGGGCGGTTGGGGGCGGTCGGGGGGACGCCCGCCGGAGTCTACCAGAGGAGGATGCCGACGGCCGTGGCCGGCCAGGAAGTCCACCCGGGTCGGCGTGCTTCAGGCGCGAGGCCGCCGGGAAGAGTGAGGATAGTTGACTGGGCAAATATCTTGGGAGGAGACATGACGAGCGTTACGGCGGCAGAGGGTGCGGCGTATGGGCGGCTCGCAGGGCTCGGTCTCGAGATCGACGGGTACGAGACCGAGCGTCACGAGCTCGACGTCTCCAGCGGGTTCCGCCGCGTCACGACGACGGTCGTGCTGCGCGGCGGCGGGCACGAGGGGCGCGGGGAGGACGTCACCTACGTCGCCGAGGACCACGACGGCTTCCCGCTCGACCTGCCGCTTGCCGGGCGTACGACGCTGGATGACCTCTCGCGGCGTCTCGGGGGCCTCGATCTCTTCCCGGCCGGCGGGCCGACGATGGCCGGCCAGGAGACCTACCGGCGCTGGGCCTTCGAGAGCGCCGCCCTCGACCTGGCCCTGAAGCAGGCCGGCGTCTCCCTTGGCGCGGCGCTCGCCCGCGAGTACCACCCGGTGCGCTTCGTGGTCTCGACGCGGCTCGACATCCGGCCCTGGCTCGCGATCGACCCCGAGCTCGAGTTCAAGCTCGACCCGACTCCGGAATGGGACGCGGACACCATGGCGCGCATCGCCGCCACCGGGCGCGTGCGCGCCCTCGACTTCAAGGCCTACTACGAGGGCACGCCGGTCGACAACGCCCCCGACGCCGAGCTCTATCGTGCGGTGGCGACGGCCTTCCCGGGCGCCCTTCTCGAAGACCCCGCCCTCGGCGACGACCTGCGCGCGGCCCTGCGCGGGGAGGAGGGCCGCTTCAGCTTCGACGCCCCGATCCACTCCTGGGCCGACGTCGAGGCCCTGCCGGTGCGGCCGCGTCATCTCAACGTCAAGCCGTCGCGCTTCGGCTCGCTGGGCAGCCTGCTCGAGACCGTCGAGCGCGCCAAGACGGAGGGTATCGAGCTCTACGGCGGCGGGCAGTTCGAGCTCGGGGTCGGCCGGGACCAGATCCAGGCTCTGGCCAGCCTGTTCTACGCCGGCGGGCCCAACGACGTGGCGCCGCGGGACTACCACGGGGAGGCCCGGGCCGGCGTCCCGCGGAGCCCGCTCGTGCCGCTCCAGCAGGGCCCCGGCTTCAGCTTCGCGTTCCGGCGCTGAGTCGAGCGGTCTGGGGCCGCACATCTGTGCGGACCGCCGACCGCACCTCCTCTGGCCGCGGCGGCCCGCGAGCCTGTATGGTCTCTCTGCAGGCTCCTACCAAAGACGGAGGCACGATGTCCACCGACCGCGCGCTCGCCCCTGACCTCATCCTCACCAACGCGGTCGTGTACGCCGCCGACGCCGAGCGCTCGCGGCACGAGGCCGTGGCCGTCGGCGGGGGCCGTATCGTGGCCGTGGGCTCGGCCGCCGAGGTCGAGGGCCTCGCCGGCGCCGGCACCGAGGTCCTCGACCTCGGCGGCCGCCTCGTCCTGCCTGGCTTCATCGACGCCCACATGCACGCCTCGGCGGCGGTCGAGGAGCTCTACGACGTCTCGCTCGCCGGGTGCCGCTCGGTGGCCGAGTGCGTCGCCGCCGTCGCGCGGTACGCGGGCGAGCATCACGAGCTGCCGGCGATCCGAGGCTACGGCTGGAGCGACACCTACATGCCGCGCCTCGGGCCGGCGGCCGCCGACCTCGACGCCGTCGTCCGCGAGCGGCCGGTGATCCTCTTCGACGACAGCTATCACTCGGCGTGGTTGAACTCGGCCGGCCTCCGCCTCGCCGGCATCGAGGCCGCGACCCCAGACCCCGACAGCGGGGTCATCGAGCGCCTGCCCGACGGGAGTCCGGCGGGCACGCTGCGCGAAGGGCCGAGCGCCCTCGCCGAGCGCGCCTTCCCCGCGTACACCCTCGAGCAGGCGCGTCAGGGCATCCTGCACTTCCAGCGCACGGTGGCGGCGCCCTACGGCTTGACGACGGTGCAGGACGCGAACCCGCGGCCCGGCCGCGACGCCGCCCTCGAGGCCTTCGAGGTGCTGCAGGCGGCCGGCGAGCTGACGGCGCGCTACTGCCTCTCGCTGTGGATCATGGAGGACCAGCCGCTCGGCGAGCAGATCGCGGCCGCGGTCGATGAGCGCGCACGCCACACGGCACCGCTCGTCCGCGCCGAGTGGGCGAAGCTCTTCGCCGACGGCGTGATCGAGGGGCACACCGCGGTGCTCAAGGAGCCGTACGCGGACGCTCCCGACAGGCACGGCGACCCGGTCTGGGCCGGTGACGGCCTCCTCGGGGCCTCCGTCGCTGCCGCCAGGGCGGGGTTCAAGCTGCACTACCACGCCATCGGCGACGCCGCCACGGCCCTGAGCCTCGACGCGATCGAGGCCGCGCGAGCGGCGACCGGCGGCGCTGTGGACCGCCCGCTCATCACCCACCTCCAGGTCGTCGACCTCGACGACCTGCCGCGGTTCGCGAGCCTCGGCGCCGTCGCGGCCGTGCAGCCCAACTGGTTCCTCAAGGAGGAGCTCTACCGGACGCGTCAGGTGCCGTATCTCGGCGCGGCCCGCGCCGAGCGCGAGTACCCGATGCGCAGCCTCTTCGAGCACGGCATCCTCGTGGCGGGGGCGAGCGACTACCCGGTGCCCCCGGCGCCCGACCCGCTGGTCGGCATCCAGCGCGGGGTGCTGCGCCGGGATCCGGCCGACGCCTCGGAGCCGGAGCCGCTGTGGCCCGAGGAGGCCGTGCCGGTCGAGTGGATGCTCGACGCGTACACGGTCAACGGGGCGCGGGCGCTGGGGCTCGAGAATGAGGTCGGCTCACTGGAGCCGGGCAAGGTCGCGGACCTCGTCGTCGTCAGCCGCGACCTGCTCTCGATCCCACCCGAGGAGATCACCACGGCCGCGGTCGAGCTCACGCTCTTCAGCGGGCGGCCGGTCTACGCCGCCGGCCCCTTCGCCGGCATGGCCGGCGACTGACCGGCGGCGACTCGGGGCCGGCGGGGCTCTCACTCTCCTGCCGCCGCCTGAGCCGACGGCGCCTCAGTCGCCGGGGATGAGGCCCCGCGCGGGAGCGGTCGCCCAGTCGCCCTGGATGAGTCCGCGCACGTGAGCGGTCGCTCAGTCGCCCGGGATGAGCCCCCGTGCCCGCAGGTGGGCGATGGAGTCGCGCACCGAGCGCTCGTCGAGGAGCTCGAGGATGACGGTCGCCTGCGCGGCACGCGCCGCGGCGAGCACGAGACGGGCGTCGACGACGCCCGTCCCCAGGGTGCCGTGGGGGTCGGCGGCGTCGGCCGGGCCGCGGTTGTCGTGCAGGTGGACGTGCTGAAGGCGGGCCTGCGAGGCGAAGAGGAAGTCGTGGAGCACACCGGTGATCGCCGCGTGACCCGTGTCGAGCACGAAGCCGAGCGCTCCCAGGTCGAGGTCGCCGGGGGCGTTGAAGTGCGAGGTGCCGCTGCCGGGCATGTTCTCGACGACCACGGGGACCCCCAGCTCGGCCTGCAGCCCGGCGAGGTCCTCGAGCGTCCGCTCGAGGGCAGCGAGGCTGCGGGCGTCGCGCTTGCGACGTCCTTCGTCATAGTCGGGGTGGGCGACGTAGCGGACGGCGCCGATCTCGGCCGCCGCCTCCAGGTGGCGGCGGTGCTCGGCGACGGACCGCCGCCGACGCCGCTCGCTGGTGGCGGCCGGCTCCAGGTCCTCCCAGGGGCCGTGGACGGTGAGGCGCAGGCCGCTCTCGCGGGCGGCGCGGCGGTTCTCGGCCGAGAGCAGTGTGTGGCCGTCGCCCGAGTAGATCTCGGAGAGCTCCGCGTACTCCGCGACGCGCTCGAGTGCGGCGCCCAGCGGCAGGTGCTCCCAGATATCGCATGGCAGGCCGATGTCGGGGGGGAGCAGCACGGCACGAAGTGTAGCGCAGCCTGCGGGGCCGCTGCGTCGCGACCGGCGGTGGGCCGGGGCCCGGGGCGTCTCACCGCGGTCGCGGTCGCTCGCCGGCCGGAGGAGCCGCGCCGCGCCGTGCAGTAGGATGCCCCCGACCACCCGCGCGACAGGAAAGGGACGGACCCCGTGACACCGATCGAGCAGATCCAGGCCGAGCA
>DATHSP010000078.1:0-6587 GCA_035464075.1 Thermoleophilia bacterium
CCGGCGAACGTCAACGCTCTCGCGCCGTTGTCATCTTGACCACTTCTGGTCATACTGTGACCATGGAACGCGTGACGGTCGCCGAGCTCAAATCCAGGCTGAGCCACTACCTTCGCGAGGTGCGCGAGGGCAAGTCGTTCACCGTGGTCAGCCGCGACATCCCGGTGGCCATCCTCGGCCCCGTCAAGCTCGACGACTGGGACGACCTCGACGTCATCCCACCAGACCCTCGCGCGCCCGGGTTGTTCGAGCCGGTGCTCGGCCATCCGCCGGCCGGGCTGCCCGATGCTGCCGAGCTCATCCGCGCCGACCGCGACGACCGCGACGAGCGCCTCGCTGAGATCGTCCGCGAGGCGCTCGGGTCCCGCCGTGACGAAGGCGGGGGCGAGGCCGAGTGATCGCCTACGTCGACTCCTCGGTCGTGTTGCGCATCGTCCTCGAGCAGCCGCAGCCGCTGCGCGAGCTCGGGCGGTACGAGCTGGTCACCTCCGAGCTGACTCGCATCGAGTGTCTTCGGGCCGTCGATAACGCGCTGGTCCGGCGCGAGATCGACGAAGACGAGGCCCTGCTCCGCCGCGGCGCCGTCTTCCAGAAGGTCAAGAACGCGCACCGCGTCGCGCTGTCACGCAGCATCATGGAGCGTGCCGCGGGCGGCTTCGCGACCCAGCTCGGCACCCTCGACGCGCTGCACGTCGCCACGGCCCTCCTGTGGCGCGACGGGCGCACGGCAGACCTGGTCTTCGCGACGCACGACCGGCAGCAGGCGCGCGCCGCCCGGGCGCTGGGCTTTGAGGTGCTCGGGGCCTAGCGGTGGTGGCTCAAGGCGTGCCGGCTCCGCGTGGCCGCATCCGGCTCTGTTTCGATGCCGACGTGGACGCCATGGTCGAGGTCATCAACGCGGCCGCCACGGTCTACGCGGGCGTCATCCCCGCCGACCGCTACCGCGTCCCGTACATGCCGGCCGCCGAGTTGCGCGATGAGATCGCAGCCGGGGTGCGCTTCTGGGGCTGGTTCGACGAGGGGCTCCTGGGCGTCATGGGCATCCAGGACGTCGACGACGTCACGCTGATCCGCCATGCGTACGTGCGGCCCGAGCTTCAGGGAGAAGGGATCGGCAGCGGGTTGCTGACCCACCTCATCGCGCTCACGCCGCCGCCGCTGCTCGTCGGCACCTGGGCCGACGCCGTCTGGGCGGTCCGCTTCTACGAGCGCCACGGCTTCCGCCTGGTCACGCCGGCGGAGAAGGACCGCCTGCTCCGGTGCTACTGGCGCATCCCCGAGCGGCAGGTAGTGACGTCCGTCGTGCTGCGGCTCCACGAGGCGAGCCCGCCCGGCGCCGCCTGAGGAGGGCTCGTCCGGCGCCGCCTGAGCATTCGCCCGGCAGCGCCTACGGCAGCCCGGCCGCGCGCAGGACCTGCAGCGCCGTGAGCGTCACCCAACGACTCGGTCTGCCCTTCGTCTCGATGTCGACGACGAACCTGCCGTTCATCGTGCTCTGTAGCTTCCACCGGCCGTGGGCGTCCTGCCGGGAGCGGACGAGGTCGAGGGCCTCGTCCGTCCGCTCGTCGCGGACGCCCTCCGCCAGCATCCCCAGCCTCCCGAGGATGGCGAGGATCTCCAGCGCGTCGGTCTGCCACATGAGCGGGAAGCCGAAGCGGCGCCAGCCAGGCTTGGAGTCGCGCGTCAGGTCGTGACTCCGGCGGTGGACGTGGTGCCTGAGGATGTACTCGACCCCGGTCGCGAGCGTCCGCTCGACCGCTGGGGAACGCCGCTCCAGCGGGATCTCGGCGAGCGCCTTGAGCGCCTTCACCGCGCCCATGTGGCAGGTGTGCGTCCCCCAGCACATCTTGTAGCGGTCGTAGGGCCCGCCGCTCGGCGCCTCGCCCTCGCCGTCGTCGAAGCGCTGCCAGGTCGTGATCCAATCGATGGCTCGTTGCACGCGCGGGTCGTCAAGCATGCCGAGGCGGATGAGGCTGAAGACCATGTTGCCGGTGAGGCAGGGGATGACGCCGCTGGGCAGCCCGCCGCCGCGCTTCTTGCTGGACTCGAAGGAGAAGCCGCCCGACTCGGGCTCCTGCGAGTCGCGGAGGATGGCCTCGCAGGCGGCGCGGACCCGCTCGTCGGCGGGGGCCGCGTCCAGCTCGGCCAGCACGATCAGCTGCCAGACGGTGCCCCGGTACTTGTCGTTGTAGAAGCGCCCGGGGCCGCCCCAGTGCCCGTCGTCGCCCTGCGCGGCGAGGATCCGCGGCACGGCGCCCTCGGTCATGATCGCGCGCCGCGCCGCCTCGACCTCGGGCGCTCCGGGCGGCTCGCCGAGCAGCGCCGTGAGGGTGGCGTAGCGCACCGCCGGATCGTCCGCGGCGAGGAGCCAGGCGACGACGTCGGCGGTGGGCGACGCCGCCCCGTCGGCAAGCGACCCCGAGGCACCCTCAGCCGCCGGCGCGCCGGGGCTCGCGGCGGGCGGCGCCGGGGCAGCTGCGGCGGGCCGGTCGCTTTCGGGAGTCACGGCGGTCTCCGAGCGTGTCGCGCGGGGTCGGGCACCCCGTAGTCTACGACTCCCGCACGAGGGCTGCGGCACACCGCGGCCGTCACCGGTCCCGGCTCTGGGCAGGTGTTCCATGCAGCCCGCGGGCGCGCGGACCGATGCTCACCATGGGTGCAACGCTTCCACACCGGGGCGGACACCCGCCGGGAGGAGCCATGCAGGTGCTGATCGCACACGGGGATGTGTCTGCGCGAGCCGCGTTCGCGCGGATCGCCGCGCGCGTGGCGGCGCACGGTGTCGACGTGGTCGAGTGCGACGATGGGCGCGAGGCCCTGCAGCTGCTGCTCGCCGCCGACGGTCCCCGGCTCGCCGTCGTCGACTGGGACCTCCCGGGCCTCGACGGTCTCGAGATCTGCCGGCTCGTGAGCCAGTTCGACGACCCCGCTTCGCCCTACGTCATCCTCGTCGCCCGGGGATCCCAGAGCCTCGCCGAAGGTCTCGACGCCGGGGCCGGCGACTGCGTCCGCACCCCGATCGACGCCGAGGAGCTGCGGGCCCGTATCGATGCCGGGCGGCGCCTCGTCGAGCGGTTCGCGCCGAGCGACGTCTCCACGGCGTCGCTCGAGGCCGAGCTCAAGGCGTTCGGCGAGGACGACGAGGACGACGGCTTCACAGGCAGCGCCACTCTCGACTCGGTGCTGGTCGCCGAGTAGCTTCGCGCTCGGCGACGTCGTCGGCGACACCGCGCCGCGCGGCCTCGGCGGCCACGGCCCCCTCCTCCAGCCCGTCAACCCGGTCGTCACGCTCAGGGCCGCCGTGGTCGCAGCGGGCATCTGAGCCCGCTCGCCGTGTCGCTCATTCGCGAGCGGGGTCCGCTCTCGACGCGGTTCGCGATGGCGAGGTGACGTGGTACGGGCCGGCGCGAGCTCATCGTCGGCGGTCACGACGGCGAGGAGATCGCTCCACGGATGCTCGAGGGATCGGCCGCGCACGGTGTCGTGACCCCGGACGACCTCTCCCGCCCCTGCCGGAGCGGCTCGATCGTCGCCAGGGTACGGCGGGCCCGCACCCTGAACGAGCGCATGGCCGCCTCGAACAGAGGCTTGACGGTCGCCCACGTCGACCGTTGAGCGCAGCCCTCGATGAAGTAGCCGTGGCCGCTCGCGAACACCACGCAGAGCAGGTCGCGCGATCCGTCGGAGCACCGCGATTCGAACACACAGGCCGGCAGGCCGCCGATCCGGGTGTGTCGCTCCGGACAGATCGGCTTCATGCCGCACCGGCCGAGCCCCGCACGTACCTCGGCCACGATACGGCGACGGTGCGCGGCAGTCGTGCGGTCCGGCAGCGCCGCGGCGTACACGATCAGGCCGTCGTGGAACCGCCCGTTGGCGGCGACGCCCGACAGCGGGTCGGCGAGGACGAGGAGCGCATCGGCGGCCCAGCATCCTCTGCCGATCGTCATACGCATGAAGCGACGGTCACAGGAGATGGTGAACTGGCGCCCGCTGTCGACGTACGTACGGGGGCCTGACGGCCTCACGGGGCCCGGCCGTACCCGGAACGACGCCGCCGCCTCGGTGAGCAGCGGCCACACCTCGGGGCGGGTCTCCCGCGTCACCAGCGCGTCCAGGGCGTACAGGTAACGGCCGGCGACGGCGACGCACGTCAGTCCGTGGCGTCCGCGCGGGTCGGTGTACTCCGCGGCGCAGCTGACGGCGCCTTCGACGTGGACCGCCGGCGCGCGTCGCATGCCGGTGTCCCCGCGCGAGGCGAGTGTGGCGGTCAGCAACTGCGGGAGATTGGCCAGGCGGGGGTCGCCGGCGGGCACGGGCACGCCGAGATCGATCACTCTGACGTGGACGACGTCGGCCGCCATTCCGTGGATCCGGGGGCCCGCCGGGTCGGCGAAGGCCACCGTGAAGTCAGGTCTCTCGAGCGTACCCGGGCCGGCGCCCGGTACGGGTCGACCGGCGTCGACCTCGCGGAAGCGAGGATCGAGGTCGATCGCAAACCCGTAGTCCTGGTTCACGTGGGTGGTCGGGCCGGACGCGCTGCACGCCGACACGGAGAGCACGACCAGAAGGAGCGCGGACCCGACCGTGCCCCAGGTGCTGCCCGTCGACATGAGTCTGGCCCATCGCATGGCGAGGATCTCGCTCCCCTCGGCCCCGGAGTCGCTTCAGGCGGCGGCCACTGGGCCGTTGCTGCTTCAACCCTTTAGACGTCCCGCCTCGTCGTTTTCATCGCGCCGTCGGCGTTGAAGTCGGTCGTCCCGCGGCCCGCAGAGCGGGCCGCGGGCGCCGCCTCGGCTAGACTGACCGGGCCAACAGCCCCCGCACGTGTACGTGGGCGCGCATCACGAAAGGACCGGCAAGATGACCCTGCACGTCACCCTCCACGACGGCTCCCCGCTCGAGCTGCCCGACGGCGCGACCGTGGCCGACGCCGCGGCGGCGATCGGCCCGCGACTGGCGAGAGCCGCGATCGCGGGGCGCGTGACAGCCGGTGCTGTCGCCGGCGAAGCCGAGGGCGGCGCGGCAGGCGCAGGGGGCGAAGCCGCCGCAGTCGGGCCGCGCCTCATCGACCTCAGCGCGCCCCTGCACGAGGGCGACACGCTCGCCATCGTCACGCTCAAGGCCGATGACCCGGAGTCGCTCGAGGTCCTGCGTCACACCGCCTCGCACGTCATGGCGCAGGCGGTGCTGCGCTTGTGGCCGGGCGCCAAGTTCTCCATCGGCCCGGCCATCGAGAACGGCTTCTACTACGACTTCCAGCTCCCCGACTCCATCAGCGAGGACGACCTCGCGCGCGTCGAGGCCGAGATGGCGAAGATCGTCGCCGAGGACCACCCGACGGTGCGTGCCGAACTGCCGGTCGACGAGGCGCTCGCGCTCTTCGGCAAGGACGGCGGCGACGGCGAGAGGGCTGTGCGTACTGAGGCCACGGGAGCGCCGGCCGCCGACGCGAGCGCGGCCGGGCCGGCCGCCGCAGGCGGGCCGGCCGTCCACGACCAGCCCTTCAAGGTCGAGCTCATCGAGGACCTCGTCTCCGCGGCCGCGACCGAGGGCGCCCCCGTACCCACGATCAGTGTCTACATGCAGGGCGAGTTCGTCGACCTCTGCCGCGGCCCGCACCTGCCCAGCACCGGGCGCCTGGGCAAGGACACCTTCAAGCTCACGAGCATCGCCGGCGCCTACTGGCGCGGCGACGAGCGCAACGTGATGCTCACCCGCATCTACGGCGTCGCCTTCCCCTCGAAGAAGGAGCTCGAGCAGCACCTGCACCAGCTCGAGCTCGCCCGCCAGCGCGACCACCGCCGCCTGGGGCGCGACCTCGACCTCTTCAGCTTCCACGAGGAGGGCCCCGGGTTCCCCTTCTTCCACGCCAAGGGCATGCGCCTGTGGAACGCGATGATCGACTACTGGCGCGCCGAGCACGTGCGCGCCGGCTACGAGGAGCTGCGCACCCCGCAGATCCTGCGCCGCGAGCTCTGGGAGCGCTCCGGCCACTGGGACAACTACAAGGACAACATGTACTTCACCGAGATCGACGGCAACCCGTACGCGGTGAAACCCATGAACTGCCCCGGCGGCCTGCTCGTCTACAAGAGCCGCCGGCGCTCCTATCGCGAGATGCCGCTGCGCTACGCCGAGCTCGGCCAGGTGCACCGCCACGAGCTCTCCGGCGTCCTCCACGGCCTCTTCCGGGTGCGCTACTTCACCCAGGACGACGCCCACATCTACTGCACCCCCGAGCAGCTCGAGGACGAGGTCCGCGGCGTCCTCCACTTCATGCTCCACATCTACGCCGCCTTCGGCTTCACCGACGTGAGGATCGAGCTCAGCACGCGGCCCGAGAAGAGCATCGGCTCCGACGAGATGTGGGCCGCGGCCGAGGGCGTGCTCACGCGCGTGCTCGAGAGCGAGAAGACCGAGTACCAGCTGAACCCGGGCGACGGCGCCTTCTACGGCCCCAAGATCGACTTCCACATCAGGGACGTCATGGGGAGGACCTGGCAGTGCGGCACGATCCAGGTCGACTTCGCCATGCCGGAGCGCCTCGACATCAGCTACACGGGGGCCGACAACGAAGAGCATCG
>DATHSP010000079.1:0-2031 GCA_035464075.1 Thermoleophilia bacterium
CGAGCCTCTTCGCTGGAGAGGCGCCGCAGGGCGCTCGCCACGGCGGCGACGCCCTCCACCCTGTCCCAGCTGTGCTTGGCCTCGTGCACCGTGAGCATGACGACCAGGTCGAGCGGCCCCAGACTCGCCACCTTGCGGCCCAGAAGCTCCACCGGCACGGCACGGGCGAAGAGCGCATCCGCGGGCAGCGAGTCGGCGGCGAAGCGCGGCCCGACGCGCCAGTGGACCTCGACGCTCGCTCCCGTCTCCGTGTGAGTGAACGCCATGTGATGCTCGGCCTCCTGCAGTAGCGTGAGCGACACCTTGTCGAGCGGCAGCGTGTCGCGGTAGCCGCACCCGAGCAGCACCTCGCGTGCGGTCGCCAGCTGGTGCGGCTGCACCAGGACGTCGAGGTCGATGAAGTGCCGCAGCCCGGCGTCACCGTAGAGCTGCTGGGAAAGAGCCGGCCCCTTGAAAGCGAGAGCCGGAAGGCCGGCCGCCTCAAGCCCGTCGAGAACTTGCAGGAGTTCCCGCTGCATGCGCAGCGACCGCTGGCCGGCGGCGACGACGCGCTGGCGCCAGCCCAGGAGGACCGCCTGCGGCACGGTCTCGTAGGCGAGGTCGACGACGCGGCGGTAGAGAAGGCCGGACATGCCGTGCCGCAGGGCCGCGTCGGCGAGGGCGTCCCAGCCGGGGTCGCCGGGGGGCGCGGAGGCGACGCGCGCGAGGGCGGCGCGGAGCGCCGCCGCCGTACGCGCGTCCCCCGGGTCGCGCGTGCAGGCGAGCAGTACGGCGGCCAGGGGCGGTGTGACGTCCTTCGGCGGTGTGGTGTCGATCGGCGGTTCGTCAGCAGGCGTGGTGTCGATCGGCGGTGTGTCGGCAGGCGTCGTCATGGCGCCTCGACCCTACAGCAACGCGGCCGCCCGTGCGTGGGCGACCTCGCAGAAGCGCTCGACCCAGGCGTCGAGCTGCCCGGTCTCGAGGGCGGCGTGCGCCGGGCACCAGGCGCAGAGGTTGACGATGTTGCAGGTGCGGCACTTGTCGAGATACGCCGGGTCGGTGCCGCGCATCGAACGCACCCGCGGCACCCACTCCTCCCACGCCTCGCGCAGGGCGCCCGGGCGCAGCGTCCCCGGGCCGCTGCCGTCGCCACGCAGGCCGAAGACAGTCTCCGGGTGGCACAGTGCGCTGCAGAGCCTGAACGTGCCGTCGTAGCCGACCGTGAAGCTGCTCTCGCCGGCGCCGCAGTGGAAGAGCTTGTCGACTCCGTAGTGGCAGACCTCGTCCGTCTCCGGCCACATCAGCGTACCGTCGCTGCAGCCGCGGTGGAGGGCGGCGATGCGCTCGGCGTCGGCGGCCTCGACGGCGACGACCTCCTCCGGCGGCAGCCGCTCGGCGCGGATCTCGGCGTTGCGCGCCTCGTCGCCGTCGAGCCGCAGGTGCAGGAAGGGGTCGAAGCGGTAGTAATCCTTGGTCCGCTCGCGACAGAAGCGGGAGATCTCGTCGAGCTCGTGCAGGTTCGAGCGCAGGGCCATGGCCTTGAGCCGCACCGGCAGACCGGCGCCGAGCAGCAGCTCGAGGCCACGTCTGAAGGCGGCGAAAGAACCGGAGCGACGCGTGACCGCCTCGTACGTCTCCCGCGTCGCCCCGTACACCGTCACCTCGAGGTCGCGCGGCGGGTAGCGGCGAAAGAGCTCGACGTGCGCCGGCGTGACGAGGCAGGCGTTCGTGAACACGCTGACCAGCAGGCCGAGGCGCTTGAGCCCCAGGTACACCTCGGCGAAGTCCTCACGCAGCAACGGCTCGCCGCCGGTCAGCAGGCACCAGAGCGCGCCGAGATCGGCGGCCTCGCGCCCGAGGGCGAGGACGTCGTCGGTCGTCAGCTCGGCCGCCCGCGCGCGTTCGTCGCCGGCCGGCAAGTCGATGTAGCAGTGGCGGCAGTGGTTGTTGCAGCGCGCCGTGAGCTCGAGCTCGAACGACAGCGGGACGCGCTTCGCCTGCAGTCGCTCCCAGAGCGGGAGCTCCTGGATCTCGCGCGCAGCCGTCATCGCC
>DATHSP010000080.1:0-4722 GCA_035464075.1 Thermoleophilia bacterium
AGAGCCTCTCGGCGATCACGTCCAGCGCCTCGTCCCAGGTCGCCGGTCGAAGCCCGGTCCCCAGGCGCAGCAACGGCTGCGTCAGACGGTCGGCCGCTGAGAGGTCGGAGACCGCGAACCGGCCGCGCCGGCACAGCCTGCCCCTGTTCGGCGGGGCGTCGCCGGCGGCCGTCACCTTCACGACCTCGCCGTCGCGCACGTACACGACCGTCTGGCAGCCCATCCCGCAGTGGGGACAGGTGGTGCGGATGCGCTCGAACTCCCACTGGCGGCCGGCTCCCCTCGCCCGGCGCTCGGTGAGCGCCCCCACCGGACAGGCGTCGATGCACTGCCCGCAGCGGTCGCAGTGCTCGAGGTCGGGCAGGGGGTACCACTGCTTGCCGCCGTGACGCTCGACGCGACGTCCGGACGGGTGCGGTACGACGCCGTGGACCTGGATCTGGGCGCAGGCCGCCCAGCAACGTCCGCAGAGGATGCACTTCGAGTAGTCCCTGACCACGTACTCGTCCTCGACCAGGGGGAAGTCCTCGGTCGCCGCCCTGGCCGGCGGCTCGACGCCGTACTCGTAGGCCAGCCTGCTGAGCTCGCAGGCGCCGAGCGCCTCGCAGGTGATGCAGTCGTGCTGGCCGGAGCCGATCAGCAGTTCGAGAGTGAGGCGGCGCGAGGCGCGCACACGGTCGTTGTCGGTCGCGACGACCATACCGGAGGTGGCCGGCGTGCTGCAGGCCGGCAGGAGCCGACCGGCGCCGGCCACCTGCACGACACAGAGACGGCAGACGTCGCGGTGACCGGCTTCCGGCAGGTAACAGAGCGTGGGGATCGCGATGCCGTTCGCCTGCGCGACCTCGAGGATGGTCTGGCCGGCCTCGAAGGCGCACTCGCGCCCGTCGATGGTCAGGGCGGGGGCGCCGGCGGTCGCGCTCCCCGCGCCGGCGTTCGGCACGGCGGCCGTCGCAGCGCCGGGCGCGGCGTCGTACGCCGCCGGACGATCGCCGGCCCCGCCCGGGTCGCGTGTCATCGTCCCTCCCCTCGGACGGCTCCGACCGCCACCCGGTAGCAGCGCAGGCAGCGCTCGGCCTCGTGGCGGGCCTCCGCCGTCGAGACCGCGCCCTCGACCTCGTCGAAGCAGCGGATGCGCACCTCGGGCGCGACCACGACCGCGTGCAGCTGTGCGCTGCTGCCGGTGAACGGGAGCGGCTCCGCACTCTCCGCGCGCAGGACCTCGAGCATGGCGCGCTCGAGCCGCTCGTCGGCGGTCGGCTGCGGCGACTCCCCTCTGAGGAAGCGCTCGATCGACGTCGCCGCACGTCGGCCCGCCGCCAGGGCCGCGACCAGGCTGCTCGGCCCTGTGAAGCAGTCGCCACCGCCGAACACCCTCGGGTCCGCCGTCTGCAGCGTGAGCGGGTCGACCTCGACCGTCTTCCACGTGCTGACGGCGACAGTGTCCGGCACCAGCTCGTCGACGCTGCACACCTGGCCGATGGCGGGGACGATGGCGTCGCAGGCCACGACGAACTCGGACCCCTCGACCGGCTCGGGACGACGGCGGCCCGAGGCGTCCGGCTCGCCCAGCTCCATGCGCCGGCACTCGAGTCCGGCGACACATCCCTCCTCGGCGAGGATCCTGACCGGCGCCACCAGGGTGTCGAAGACGACGCCCTCCTCCTTCGCTTCAGCGATCTCGACGCGGTCGGCCGGCATCTCGGCTTCGGTGCGCCTGTACACCAGGTGCACGTCGCTGAAGCCGAGCCGGCGGGCGGTGCGCACGCAGTCCATCGCCACGTTGCCGCCGCCGATGACGAGCATGGTCTCGCCCGTCAGCGGCGCGCGGCCGAGGGCGACCTCGCGCAGGAACTCGACGCCGGGCATGAAGCCCTCGTGACCGGCGTCCTCCCCCTCGCACCCCATGCGGGCCGAGTGGTGCGCCCCCACGGCGACGAAGACCGCTTCGTAGCCGTCGGCGAACAGCTCCTCCATGGTCACGTCGACGCCGAAGCGCTGGTTGTAGCGGATCTCGACGCCGAGCGTCTCCACGCGGGCCACCTCGGCGCGCAGCACCTGGCGCGGCAGACGGTAGTCGGGGATGCCCACGGCGGCCATGCCGCCCGGCTCGGGCAAGGCCTCGAAGATGGTGGAGCGGATGCCCTCGAAGGCGAGGTAGTAGGCGCAGGCGAGGCCGGCCGGGCCCGCTCCGATGATGCCGACGCGGGCCTGGCCGGGCAGCGCGCAGGCTCGGACCTCGGGCTCGCTGTCGGCCACGAAGCGTTTGAGCGTGCGGATCGCGATGGGCTCGTCGACGACGCCGCGACGACAGGCGTCCTCGCACGGCCGGATACAGACGCGGCCGATGGTCGCAGGCATGGGGCAGCGCCGCCTGACGGCTTCGGCGGAGCGGTCGACGGCGTCGATACGGAGCTGCTCGACGTAGGCCGGGATGTCGACGCCGGCGGGGCAGGCGGCCATGCACGGCGCCACCACGGTCGAGGCGTAGTCGCCGCGCGCTCGTGGCGCCCCCGCGGTAGCCGCCGCAAGGAAGGCATCGCGGCCGCGCTCAAGCGCCTCGAGCACGGTGGCAGCCCCCGTGCGCCCCAGGTCGCAGCGCGCCGCGTCGGCGACGTGACCGGCGAGGGTGCGGGCGCGCTCGAGCTCCTGCTCCCCGCTGCGCCCCTCGCTGACGCGCTCGATGATCCCCGCCACCTCGTGCATGCCGATACGGCAGGGAGAGCACTGCCCGCAGCACTCGTCGACGAGGCGCGCGGCGAACTCGCGGGTCAGGTCGACGAGGTCGACCGCTTCGTCGAAGACCGCGACGCCCCCCCAGCCCATGACGGCGCCGAACCACGTCGAGAGCTCGTCGGGGAGAGCGGAGACGTCCTCCGTCCAGGGTCCGGTGCCGACCGCAGTGGTCATGCAGCCTCCTCGGTGGCGCGGACGCCTGCGCGCGCAGCGCCCCCTCGGCGCGAGAGGGTCCGGGCCGGACGAACGGCAGCCGGGCCGGCCGCCTCTGACCCGTTCGATGATACTCCAGAAGAGCGCGCGACCGGAGAACCCGCGTTAGCCCACCCGCCGCAGCGCGGATCGCCGCGCAAGGCGGTCGCAGAGCGGCCCCGGGACAGGCTCAGCGAGCGCCGTGTGGCGAGGGTCGAGCTCCCTGCAGAAGAAGCGCCCCGAGAAGATCTCGGGAAAGACGATCAGTCCCGCGCCCTGCCCCCGCGCCCGACGGGCGAGAGCGAACGCCCTCTCGAGGTTGGCCTCGCGCTCGGGCCCCATGGCCATCTGCACGAGCCCGAGCGTGACCGAGCGCTTCGCGGTGCCGGTTCCCTCAGCGGCCGGCCGGCCTCCCCGCGACACGCCCGGCGTGACGGCCCCGACGGCGCGACGGGCTCAGCCACCGCCGGCACGGCGCGCCCGTCTCACTCCGCGACGCCGCACCAGCGCAGCAGCACCAGCGCCACGGCGGCGGCGTGGTCGACGAGGTCCCCGACCGGCACGAACTCGTCGACCACGTGGGCCTGACCGAGCGAACCCGGACCGAACGAGATCGTCGGGGTCGCGGCGCGGCGGATGAACACGGCGGCGTCGTGCCACGAGTCCATGCCGGTGACCACGCCGGCGCGGCCGACGTCCTTCGCCGCGGCCAGCGCCGCGGTCACGATCGGGTGATCGCCGGGCACCTCGTCGGGCACGATGTCGCAGGGCCAGTGCCAGCGGATCGGGTGCTCGGCGAACCACGGGTCGGCGGCAGCCGCGGCGTTGAGGCGCTCCTCGACCTCGCGGAAGACGGCGGCTCCCGAGCCGTCGGCGTCGACGCGCGCCGGCATGTACTGCACGGAGAGCGTCACCGCGCACGAAGACGGGTAGGTCACCATCCACTCGCCGCCGTGGATCACCGTCGGCAGGATGTCGGGCGGCGACAGGTACGGGTGCCGGTGCTCGGGGCGCGTGCGCCAATCCTCGCGCAGGTCGCGGATCGCGCGCTGCACCAGCTCCCACTTCTCGATGGCGTTGACGGCGCCGCCCGCCGTCCAGTGCGGCTGGGCCGTCTCCGAGTGACCGGTGCGGCCCTCGATCGTCAGGATGGGGTTGACGCCGCCGCGGCAGGCCACCCAGGCGTCGAAGCCGGTCGGCTCGGCGCAGAGGCCGGCGTCGGCGCGCACGCCGCGGGCGACGCACGCGTAGGCGCCGGCGCCCGAGGACTCCTCGTCGGTGTCGGTGCAGAAGACGACGTCGCCGGCCAGACGGACGCCCAGGCGCTGCAGGGTCTCGACGGCGAAGAGCATGCCGGCGATACCGCCCTTCATGTCGCAGCTGCCCCGGCCGTAGAGCTTGCCGTCGCGCACCTCGGCCGTGTGGGGATCGCTCGTCCACAACTCCTTCGGCTCGGCCGAGACGGCGTCGATGTGGCCGTTGAGCAGGAGACTGCGGCCGCCGCCCGCGCCGCGCAGGTGCGCGGCCAGCTGCGGCCGACCCTCGAAGTCGAGGTCGTCGGGCACGAAGCGGTTGCCGGTGCCCGTCGGCTCCGGCTCCCAGATGTCGGTCGTGGCCCCGACGGCGGCGAGGCGGGCGCGGAGATAGTCCTGCAGGGCCGCTTCGTCGCGCGCCGGCTCGCCCGGGTTGCGCGCCGTGGTGTCGAAGGCGATCAGGTCGCCGACCAGGCCGACGAGCTCATCGCGGCCCGCGGTGACGGCCGCCACCGCCCGTTCTTCTAGCGCGGAGCGCGCG
>DATHSP010000081.1:0-10386 GCA_035464075.1 Thermoleophilia bacterium
CCCCGCGCCCGTGCCGGGCGCGGGGCGCCTCGTCGAAGCGGGGGCGCTCGTTGAAGCCGCGGGCCTCGTCGAAGCGGGGGGCCTCGTCGAAGCGGGGGGCCCGCTACTTCTCCGTGCAGCCGCAGCGACCGCGGTAGACGATCTCGACGCGGTCGACAGAGTAGCCGTGCGTCGCGAGCTCGGGCAGCCGCAGGCAGCACTTCATGGGGCTGGCGCAGGCCGCGCCCTGCGGCTCGCACCCCTGCCCGCATGACCGCAGGCAGGCGCTCATCTCGGGGGCCGGCACATCGACGATGCGGCCGCAGTCGTCGCAGACATGGTGGTAGTGCACGGTGACGTTGGTCTCGAAGAGGGCCGCGCCCGGACCGAGACGCACCTCGGAGATCGCGCCCATCCCGACCAGCTCCGTGAGCACGTTGTACACGGTCGCCAGCGAGATCTCGGGTACGACGAGCTGGGCGGCGGCGTGCACCTCTTCGGCCGTCGCGTGCTGCGCCCCACGCTCGAGCACGGTGACGACTGCCCGCCGCTGCGGCGTGACGCGCCAGCCGCGCTCGCGCAGATGAGGGAGGAGGGCGCCCGGCTTCATGCCCTCAGGGTACTGCGGGCGAGGGCGTTTGACGAGCCCCTGCGGCCAGCGCGGGGCCTAAGCCTTGGGGGCGCAGCTGCAGCAGTGACCGTGGAAGATGATCTCGACGCTCTCGGCGACGCAACAGCAGGCCGCAAGCTCGGGCAGGTCCATGCAGCAGGTCTGGTCCGGGGCCGGCACGTCGGCGATGCGACCGCACGTGTCGCAGATGCAGTGGTAGTGCTTCGCGACATTGACGTCGAAGAGGGCCGCGCCGCGGCCGAGGCGCACCTCGGCGACCTCGCCCATCTCGACCAGCTCGGTGAGCACGTTGTACACGGTCGCCAGCGAGATCTCGGGAACGATGAACTGGGCGGCGGTGTGGACCTCTTCGGCCGTCGCGTGCCGCGCCCCGCGCTCGAGGACGGTGACGACCGCCCGTCGCTGCGGCGTGATGCGCCAGCCGCGCGAGCGCAGGCGCAGAAGGAGTTCGCCTTCTTTCATGAGTCTAGGATAGCGCGCGAAATGGTCCTTGGCGAGCAGGCTCAGCCGGGATCGCGCGCGCCGTGACGCACGCCGCCGCGGGAGTGCCGCCCGCCGATGTCGCGCACGACGCTGAGCACGACCTCCTCCCCGCCCTCTGACAGGACCCCACGCGAGCTCACCTCGACGGGGAAGAGCGTGCCGTCCGCGCGCCGGTGCACGGCCTCGAAGAGCAGGCCGCCGTGGGTCGCCTGCTCCAACTGCTCGAGGATGTGCGCCCTCGAGTCGGCCCGTAGATCGAACAGCGTCAGCTCGCGCAGGCGTTCGGCCTCGTACCCATAGGCGGCCTCGGCGGCCCGGTTGGCGTCGAGGATGCGGGCGTCGCGACGGCGCACGACCAGCATGATGTCCGGCGCCGCCGTCCACAGCAGCTCGTAGCGCTGCGACAGCGCCTCCGAGGCCCTGCGCTCAGAGATGTCCTGGATGATCCCGACGAGGTAAGGGGGCTCGTCGTCGCCGGTGCGGACCAGCGACATCGTGAGCCCGGCCCACGTCTCCCGTCCGTCGCGGCGGATGTAGCGCTTGTCCAGGGTCGCGCTCGTCGCCTCCCCGCGCTTGAGCGTCTCGACGAGGCGAAGCTGCTCGGGCAGGTCGTCCGGGTGGGTGATCTCCTGGAACCGCCGGCCCTCGAGCTCTGCGCGCGTGTAGCCGAGCATCTGGCAGAAGCGCTCGTTGACGCGCAGGAAGCGGCCGTCGAGCGCGACATGCGCGACCCCGACGGCCGCCTGCTCGAAGGTCGCCCACAGGCGGCGCTCGCTGCGGCGCAGATCGATCACCAGGCGCTCACGCTCGCGCTCGACGCGCTTGCGCTCGTCGATGCGCCGCAGGTAGGCGCTGATGCCCGCCGAGGTCGGGTACACGCGCGTCTCGAGCCAGCTGTGCGTCACCGGCGAGAGCCGTTCGAAGACCGACGGCCTGCCGAGCTCCATCGCCTCCCGATAGTGGGTCTCGAGCGTCGTCCCGAGCAGCTCGGGCCACACGTCGAAGGGTGTGCGCCCGATGAGCTCCTCCGGCATCTTGCCGCTGATCTCGGCGGCGAGGGCGTTGACGTAGACGTAGCGGTAGCCCCAGTCCATGGCGAGAAAGCCCTCGTCGATCTCCTCGAGCAGAGCACGCAGGCGCGTCTCCCGGTGCTCCGCGATGGGCTGCAGGTCGCCGGTGGCCGGGTCGAAGCTGGAGACCGGGCAGGACTCGTGCAGGCCGTGCTTCTCCATGCGCAGGCGCACGCCGTGGTCGGACTCCACGTGAAGCTCGTCCATCAGCCGGGCCATGAGGAAGAGGCCGCGGCCGCCCGTCCCCATGACGTCGGGCAGCCGCTGGAGGTCGATGGCGCCGACGTCGAAACCGCGCCCGTGGTCGACGACCTCGGTGACGACCGTATCGCCGGTGAACCGCACCGACACTTCCATCGCCGCGCTGGCTCCGCTGTGGCGGATGACGTTGGTGCAGGCCTCCGTGAGGCAGAAGACGACATCGTCGATGACCGCGTCGTCGGTGCAGAGCAGCCGCAGGTAGTCCCGGATGCGCTCGCGCGCGCGCAGCAGCCGGGCCGGCTCGAGAGGCAGCTGGAACCGAAGTTCGGGCCAGGTCCGCCGGTTCGACTCCTTCTGGATCACCGTTCTCCGCCCGACCGCAGCAGAAAGACCGCCGCCGGCGCCGCCGGCGGCCTCACCCTGACCTGTTCGTCCACCCGCGCTCCTCGCCAAGACTCCGCCCGACGCTAAGCCTTCCCCCAGAGCGGCGTGCTTCAACACCGGCACCGCTGTGATTGAATCCATACTGAGGACGGCGGCGGAACGGGAGGCACCCATGGACTGGACGCGCGCGCTGGCGGCGGCCGAGGCCGCCTACGTCGAGCGGCACGAGGGCTCGCGCGAGGCGATGGCGCGGATGGCCAAGTGGATGCCCGGCGGGGACACGCGGTCGACGACGTGGTTCCACCCCTTCCCCGTCGTCATGGACCACGCCGACGGCGCCGAGATGACCGACGTCGACGGCAACGTCCTCCTCGACTTCCTGGGCAACTACACCGCCCTCGTCCACGGCCACCGGCCGCCGTTCATCCTCGACGCGATCCGCACCGCCCTCGAGCGCGACGTGCTCTTCGGCGCACCGATGCCCGAGCAGGGCGAGCTGGCGCGCCGCGTGGTCGGGCGTCTCGCCGCGGCCGAGCACGTACGGTTCACGAACTCGGGCACCGAGGCGGGGATGGTGGCGGCGCGCATCGCACGTCGCTTCACGGGGCGCGAGCGGCTGGCCATCGCCGAGCACTCCTACCACGGCTCCTACGAGCCGCTCGTCTGGGAGGCGGCGCCCCGGACCGGGACGGCGACGTTCCCGGTGAACGACATCGCCGGCGCCGAGTGCGCGCTCGACGCCGCCGGCCCGCTCGCCGCCGTCTTTCTCGAGCCGGTCCTCGGCTCCGGCGGCGTCATCACGGCGGACGACGGCTTCCTCGCCTTCCTGCGCGAATACACGCGCAACACCCGCGCCCTCCTCGTGTTCGACGAGGTGATGACGTGCCGGCTGGGCTGCGGCGGCCGGCAGGAGGCGACCGGCGTCGCCCCCGACCTGACGATGCTGGGCAAGATCATCGGCGGCGGCATGCCGGTCGGCGCGGTCGCCGGGCGCGCCGACGTGCTCGCCGTGACCGATCCCAGCAGGCCCGGCAGCATGGAGCACAGCGGCACCTTCAACGGGCACCGCCTGACGATGGTCGCCGGTGCGGCGGGCCTCGACGCGCTCGACCGCGCCGCAGTCGAGCGCCTGAACCGGCTCGGCGACCGGCTCCGCGACGGCCTGAACGCCGTGGCCGCCTCGTCGAAGGTGCCCGTCTCGGTCACCTCCTGCGGGTCGCTGCTCAACCTGCACGCCGCCGCCGGAGTGACGACCCCAGCGCAGGCCGACGCCGCCGCGCACTCGGCGCTCGCCCAGTACATCCATCTCGCGCTCATCGATCGCGGCGTCTTCATCGCGCACCGCGGCGAGATGTGCATCTCGACGCCGATGACCGAGGAGACCGTCGACCGGGCGGTCGCCGCCGTCGCCGACGCGCTCTCCGAGGCCGAGCGGCTGGAGGGCCTCGCGTAAGCGCCGCACCCGCACCACGCATGAACACCCCCGCGATCCAGGAGGGTCGACCGTGAACACCGAGGTCATCGTCAGCTGCGCCGTCACCGGCGGTACCGAGCCGGTCGCCCACCGGCCGAAGACGCCGGCCGAGATCGCGGACGCCGCCATCGCGGCCGCGGAGGCCGGCGCCGCCGTCGCCCACATCCACGTGCGCGACCCCGAGACCGGCGCCGCCTCGCGCGAGGTCGCGCTCTACCGCGAGGTCGTCGAGCGCGTCCGCGCCGACGATGTCGACGTGATCATCAACCTGACCACCGGCATGGGCATGGACATGGTGATCGAAGACGACGACCCCACCCGCGCGGCGCCCGGCAGCGACATCGTCCCCGCCCTCGAGCGCATCCCGCACGTCGAGGAGCTCCTCCCCGAGATCTGCTCGTTCGACTGCGGCGTCTACGTCTTCGGCGAGAAGACGGTCTCGATCACGACCCTCGAGATGGCACGCAAGCTGGCGCGGCGCTTCCAGGAGCTCGGCGTCAAGCCCGAACTCGAGGTCTTCGACATGGGCAACATCGAGATCGCCCGCCTGCTGCACGCCGAGGGCCTGCTCGACGACCCGCCCTACTTCCAGCTCTGTCTGGGCGTCATCGGCAACGCTCCGGCGACGCCGCACGCGATGAAGGCCATGGCGGAGATGCTCCCGCCGGGTTCCGTGTGGTCCGCCTTCGGCGTCTCGCGCTTCGAGATGCCGATGGTCGCGCAGGCCGTCCTGCTCGGTGGCAACGTGCGCGTCGGGCTCGAGGACAACCTCTGGCTCAGTAAGGGCGTGCCGGCGAGCAACGCGCAGCTCGTCGAGAAGGCTATCGGCATCATCGAGAGCCTCGGTGGGCGCGCCGCGACCCCCGACGAGGCGCGCGCGAAGCTCGGCCTGAAGCCGCGCTGACCTCACGCGGAGCGGACGACCCTACGCCGACAGGTCGAGGCGCGCGGCGGCGTGGGCCTCGACCCAGTCCCAGTCCAGCGTCACGCCGAGCCCGGGACCGGCGGGCGCCGCGACCATGCCCTCACCGTCGGGCCGCAGCGGCTCGACGACCCCGTACTCCCACGGCTCGACCGGGAAGGGGAGCTCGAAGTAGCGCGTCCGTGGAGAGGCCAGCATGACGTGCAGATTGGCAGCCTGGCACAGCGTGAGGCCGTAGCTCACGGGCTCGTAGTCGAGCCCGAAGGCCTCCGCCACCCGGCCCAGCTTCACGAGCTCCGCCACGCCGAAGGTGCAGGTGGCCTCGGCGAGCCGGCCCGCCGACCGGCCGCGCCGGCTGATCGTCCGCGCTTCGGCCCACGCCGGCCGGACCGCCGGCCCGGCTCGGCCCCGCCCGTCGCGGCAAGGAAGATCCGCCCTCACCCCGGTCGTGAATCAGTCACGGGGCTCGAAGTCTGCCGCCTCGCCGAACGAGGGTCATGGGAGCGGGCGGCGGTCGCCGCCCACGGCGCGGCAGCATAAGATTCGGGCGGGCCGCCGCGGCCGGGACCGAGCCGGGCCGGCGGCCGGGTGCGGCCCCGGCCCGACCGCGGCCGGATCCACCCCGAGGTGACGCCGGCAGACGACCGGGCGGCGCGGCGCCCGGCGAAAGGAGTGGCACGATGGCCTTCGCATTCGGTCCCAGACGAGGCGTGTACGCGGACATCGTCGAGGAGCTGACGCAGGGCGCGAGCCCCCTCACCGCCGACGAGCTCTCCCACTTCGAGACGCTCGACCTGCTGTACCGGTCACTCTGCGCCCTGCTCTACAACTACGTGCCGATGTCCGGGCACCCCGGCGGGTCCATCTCCTCGGGGCGTTTCGTCGCCGGCATCCTCTTCGATGGCCTCGAGTACGACCTCTCAGACCCCGACCGCGACGACGCCGACCTCGTCTCCTACGCGGCCGGGCACAAGGCGATGGGCCTCTACGCGATGTGGGCCCTGCGTGACGAGTTCGCGCGGGTCGCCGCGCCGGAGCTCCTACCGGCCGACACGAGGCAGCGCCTGCGCCTCGAGGACCTGCTCGGGTTCCGCCGCAACCCGATCACCGCGACACCGCTCTTCACGCGCTTCGGCGCCAAGGCGCTCGACGGCCACCCGACGCCGACCACGCCCTTCGTGCGGCTCTCGACCGGGGCCTCCGGGGTCGGCGTCGCGAGCTCGATCGGCCTCGCCTTCGGGGCCCGTGACTACTACGGCGCCGACGCGCCGCGCGTGCACATCGTCGAGGGCGAGGGTGGCCTCACCCCGGGGCGCGTGGGCGAAGCCCTCGCCGCGGCCGGCACCTCCTCGCTCGGCAACGTCGTCCTGCACCTCGACTGGAACCAGGCGTCGATCGACTCGGAGCACGTCTGCCGCGACGGTGAGGAGCCCGGCGACTACGTGCAGTGGACGCCGGCCGAGCTCTTCTACCTGCACGACTGGAACGTCGTCTACGTGCCGGACGGCCGCGACTTCGCCCAGGTGATCGCGGCCCAGCGGCGCGCGCTCGCGCTCGACAACGGCCAGCCGACGGCGATTGTCTATCGCACGCTGAAAGGGTGGAAGTACGGGGTCGAGGGCAAGGCCTCGCACGGCGCCGGCCACAAGCTGTGCTCGGACGGCTTCTACGCGGCGCTCGCCGAGCTCACGGCGGCGGCCGGCGGGGCGACGCCCGTCGAGCTGCCGACCTGCGACGCCGCCGATCCGCGCTGCAAGCGCGGCGCCGACGGCCCGGCCGCCCTCGAGGAGTGCTTCTGGAGCGCCCTCGAGCTCGTCCGCGGCCGCATCGAGGAGTGGAGCCCGACCGCAGCGGCGATGAGCGCCCGCACCGCGGCCGCGAAGCAGCGCCTGACGGCGCGCGGCCGCCGGCCGCGCGCGGGCGCGCCGCGGGTCGCGGCCGCCTACGAGACGGCCGCCGCCTCGGCGACCGTCATCCCCGACGAACTGCACCTGACGCCCGGCAGCTCGACGACCCTCCGCGCCGAGCTCGCCCGCTGCCTCCATCTACTGAACCGCGAGTCCGGCGGCGCCTTCCTCACCGCCGCCGCCGACCTGCTCGGCTCGACCAGCGTGAGCACGATCGCCGACGGCTTCCCGGCGGGGCTCTGGAACGCCGAGAGCAACCCCGGCGCACGGCTGCTCTCCATCGGCGGCATCTGCGAGGACGCGATCAGCGGCGCCCTCTCGGGCATCTCGAGCTTCGGCCACCACATCGGCGTCGGCGCCTCGTACGGCGCCTTCCTCGCACCGCTCGGCCACATCGCCGCGCGCCTGCACGCCATCGGCGCCCAGGCGCGCGAGGCCGTCTCCGGCGACCCCTACGACCCGATGATCCTCGTCTGCGGCCACGCCGGCCTGAAGACCGGCGAGGACGGGCCGACGCACGCCGACCCGCAGCCGCTGCAGTTGCTGCAGGAGAACTTCCCGCCCGGCACCGCGATCTCGCTGACGCCGTGGGAGCCGCAGGAGATCTGGCCGCTCGTGGCGACGGCGCTCGCCCGCCGGCCGGCGCTGATCTCGGCCTTCGTCACGCGGCCCAGCGAGACCGTGCTCGACCGCGCGGCGCTCGGGCTCGCGCCCGCCGAGGCCGCCGCCGCCGGCGTCTACGTGCTGCGCCGGCCCGCGGGCGAGCCCGACGTGACCGTCGTCCTGCAGGAGAGCGCCGTCACCTACGCCTTCGTCGAGCAGGCGCTGCCGCTGCTGGCCGAGAAGGGCGTCGACGCGCTGGTCTACTACGTCGCCAGCGCCGAGCTCTTCGACCTGCTGCCCGAGGACGAGCGGCGCGCCGTCTTCCCCGAGCAGCGCGCCGCCGAGGCGTTCGGCATCACCGGCTTCACGCTGCCGACGCTGTACCGCTGGGTGCGCTCCGACGCGGGTCGCGCGGCGAGCCTCTACCCCTACCGCCACGGCCGCTACCTGGGCAGCGGGCAGGGTGAGGTCGTGCTCACCGAGGCGGGCCTCGACGGCGAGAGCCAGGCCCGGGCCATCCTCGCCTACGTCGGAGGGAGTGCGCGCCGGCGGTAGCCGTCCTGCCGCGGGCCGTTCTGACCGCGCAGAGAGCCGGGGCGCAGGCGCCCTGACTGCGCGGAGGGCCGGGGCGCGCTGCGCCCCGGCCCTCCGCCGTCGGTTCCGTCGGTCTGACGGGCTACTGCAGAATCCTCAGCAGCGCTTGGCCGACGGTCTCATTGGGCACCGGTGCGGCCTCGCTGCCCCCGGCGAAGAACTCCGCACCCGGACCGACGGCACGTACGGGTACCGGTGTGTCGGTGTGGTCGCCCTCGTCCCTTCCACTCCAGCCCCAGCCGATGTCCGCGCGGGCCGCCAGCACGTCCGAGATGCCGTGTTCACCGTACAGCTCGATGTGCGCCACTTCGGCCGCGGTGGGATCGAAGCCCGCGTAGGCCCCGAGCGTCTTGCGGATGGTCATCGCGCCGCTCTTGATGAGGCCCCACATCCACTCAGTCGAGGCGGACTGCTCGAGCAGCGCGCGCGCGTCTGCGTCCGGCCCCACCGCGAGCCCACCCGTCTCGTGGTCGGCCGTGACGATGAGCAGCGTCCCGGGGTGACTCTCCGCCCACCGGTACGCCAGCTCGAGCGCCTCGTTGAACTCGCGCACCTCGAGGGCCGTGGCGGCGGCGTCGCGATAGTGGGAGACCCAGTCGATCGCGCCGCCCTCGACCATCAGGAAGAAGCCGTCCTCGTCCTGCTCCAGGACTTCGAGTGCGGCCCGCGTCATCTGCGGCAGGGTCGGCTGCTTCTTGACGACGCCCTCCTCCTCGCGGTCGATGTCGTAGACCATCGAGTTCTTGCCGTAGAAGCCCCACAGCTTCTCCGGCCACTCCTCCCTGCCGGCGAGGTAGGGCTGCAGGTCTTTGAGGCTCGTCGAGTAGGTCACGCCCGGCTGGTCGAGGTACGCGTCGAGGCGGCCGGCGTGGGCGCCGAAGAGCACCTCGATGTCCTGGGCGAGCTGCTGCGCCACGATGCCGCCAGGGCCGTCCTTCAGGTACCGGTCCGGCACATGGGCCGAGAATGCCGCGGGTGTGGCGTCTTGGATGTAGACGTCGGTGACGAGGCCGCTGGCCTTGCCGAGGTCCTCGGCGGCCTCGAGGGCGTTCTCGCGCACCACGGGGTCCCCGTAGTCGTCAGGCGACATCCCGACCCAGCCGTTGTAGGTCTCGTAGCCCGTCGCGAGCGCGGTGCCGGCGGCGCACGACCACGTGACCCCGCTGAGCGAGGAGGTGTCGAGCCAGCCGGATGCGTCCCACGCCAGGGTCTCGATCGCCATCGGGCCGTAGACGAGGCTGCCGAGCTCGGTATGCTCAGGGCCCATGCCGTCGCCGATGAACACGATCACGTTCTTCGCCGGCTGCGGGTCGGCCGGCGCCACGGCGCCGACCTTGGCCGCCACCCCGAGCGTCAGTGCCACCACCAGTAGGACGACCACGACAAGCGTCAGCGCGACCGGACCACGTTCCCTCTTCATCGGTCCCCCTTATTGCGAGGCTTCGGACGCACGCATCCTACGCCCTTTCGCCCGGATGCGGAACGACGGCGACGGGACGTCCGTCGCGCCCGACGCACGGCAGCGCCAGGCGCCAGGCGCCGTCGGCGCCGGGTCAGAGCACTCGCAGCGCCCGGGCGATCGCGCGTCCGAGCCGCACCGCACCCTCGGTGAGATCCTCGGGCCCGTACATCGCGAAGCAGAGGCGGAGACTGTGGTCGGCGCGGGCCACCGAGAAGGGTGCGCCGCCGACGAACGAGACGCCGGCCGCCTCCGCCGCGGGCCGAAGCCGCGACGCCGTCAGGGGCGGCGGCAGCGAGACCCAGACGAAGTAGCCGCCCTCGGGCGCGGTGAAGGAGCAGCCGTCCGGCAGGGCCGCGCGCAGCCAGGCGACGAGCGCGTCGCGCCGCTCGCGGTACGTCTGCCTGAAGCGCTCGACGATGCCGTCGTAGGCGCCGTCGTGCAAGAGCACGGCGACGATCAGCGACGTGAACTGGCTGAGGCAGCCGGCGCTGTCGATCAGCCCGCTGTCCGCGTACCGCCGGACGAGCGCCGGCGACCCCGTGAGGAAGCCGCAGCGCAGGCCCGGCGCGAGCGACTTCGAGAAGCTGCCCAGGCGGACGACGTGGTCGGCCCCGCCGTCGACTTCACGCGCGAGACTCCACAGCGACGGCGGTGACGGACGGTCGTACCAGAGCTC
>DATHSP010000082.1:0-1699 GCA_035464075.1 Thermoleophilia bacterium
CCGACGCGCCGGATGAGCTCGTCGACCCGCGCCGGGTCGCGCCGCCGGTCGAGAGCGAGCGGCAGGGCGATGTTCTCCTCGACCGTCAGGTGGGGCACCAGGTGGAAGGCCTGGAAGACCATTCCGACCGAGCGCCGGCGCAGCGCCGTCAGCTCGCTCTCGCTGGCGGCGCCGACGTCGATCCCCGCCACCCGCACGGTCCCCGCGTCCGGCCGGTCGACCGCCGCCACCAGGTTGAGGGCGGTGGTCTTGCCGCATCCGGAGGGCCCCACCAGGGCCACCATCTCGCCGCGCTCGAGGGCGAGCGTGAAGTCGTCGAGCGCGTGCACGACCTCGTCGCCGCGGGCGAAGCTGCGGCTGACCCGGATGAGCTCGACGACAGGGCTCACGCTCTCCTCCAGTCCGGCGGCGGCCGCTCTCAGCAGTCGGCGAACTCGCCGAGCGGACGGTAACAGAAGACGTAGGCGCCGTCTCCGATCACCACCTCGAGCTCGGCGCCGCGGGTCACAGCGTACTCGACGTAACCCGGCATCTCGCAGTCGCCGTGGCACTCGCTGGCGTGGGCGGGCGACTCGCGGTCGCGGTCGCGGTCGTACCACGCCAGACAGACCGGCTCCGCGAGCTCGCGCGCCGCCGCCTCGTCCGCCAGGAGCCTGGCGGCGCCGAAGCCGAGGCCGGCGTCGGGTGCCTCAATGCGGATCGTGCGCAGCGGATACGGCATCGTTCGCCTCCCCGTGGAGAGCGCGCCCGGTGGGCCGGCTATTCCTGCGCATCGCGCGGCGTGGAATTCGCGGGCCGCCCGCCCCACTTACCCGCTGCGTCCGGGCGGCACCCGGCGCGCCGTGCGACAATGTGGGAGGTCCTCATGGAACGACAACCAGTGTATGTGATTCTCGGCGGCACCGGCGGCATCGGCTCGGCTCTCGCCCGCCGGCTCGTGCGCGACGGGGCTGCGGTCGCGGTCGCGGCGCGCGGCACCGAGCGCCTCGAGGCGCTGTCCGGGGAGCTCGGCGGCATCCGCACCGGCGTCCTCGAGGCGACCGACACCGCCGCGGTCGAGGCGTTCGTGCGTGCCGCGGCCGAGGCCCACGGCGGGGTCGACGGGGTCGTCAACTGCGTCGGCTCGATCCTGCTGAAAGCCGCCCACCAGACCAGCGACGAGGACTGGCGGCGCACCATCGCCGCCAACCTCGACACCGCCTTCGCCGCGGTGCGCGCCGGCGCCAAGGTGATGGCGAAGAGCGGCGGCTCGATCGTGCTCATGTCCTCGGCGGCGGCCACGGTCGGCCTGCCGAACCACGAGGCGATCGCCGCCGCCAAGGCCGGCGTCGCCGGGCTCGGGCGCTCGGCCGCCGCCACCTACGCGGCCAAGGGCATCCGGGTCAACGTGGTGGCGCCGGGCCTGGTCGACACCCCGCTCGCGGCGAACATCACCGGCAACGAAATGATGCTCAAGGCCTCGGCCGCCATGCACCCGCTGGGCCGCATCGGCCGCCCGGAGGAGGTCGCGTCGCTCATCGCCTGGCTGCTCTCGAAGGAGGCGGACTGGATGACCGGCCAGGTGCTCGGCATCGACGGCGGGCTCGGCGCGGTCCGCGGAAGGGCTTCGGCGTGAGCGACGCACGACGGATTTCTGGAACGAAGAAGAGCGCCCGGCGGCGGCTGATCGCCGTCCTCGGCGCGGGGGTGATGATCATGC
>DATHSP010000083.1:0-1959 GCA_035464075.1 Thermoleophilia bacterium
CCACCGCGAGGAGGACGAGATGACTGTACGAGTAGGGATCAACGGGTTCGGCCGCATCGGCCGGCTGGTCGTCAGGGCGGCGCTGCGCGAGGGCGCCGACGTCGAGTTCGTGGGCGTCAACGACCTGACCGACGCGCGGACCCTCGCCCATCTGTTCAAGTACGACTCGGTGCACGGTGTCTTCCAAGGCACGGTCGAGGCCTCCGACGACGCCCTCGTCATCGACGGCAAGCGCGTCCGCGTCACCGCCGAGACCGACCCCGCCAACCTCCCCTGGGCCGACCTCGGGGCGGAAGTCGTGATCGAGTCCACCGGCCGCTTCACCCAGCGCGCCGACGCGGCCAAGCACCTCGAGGCCGGCGCGAGCAAGGTGATCATCTCGGCTCCCGCCAAGGGGCCCGACGCGACCATCGTCCTCGGCGTCAACGAGCAGACCTACGACAAGACCGCGCACGACGTCATCAGCAACGCGAGCTGCACCACCAACTGCCTCGCGCCGATGGCCAAGGTGCTGGTCGACAACTTCGGCATCGAACGCGGCTTCATGACCACGATCCACGCCTACACCAACGACCAGAAGGTGCTCGACTTCCCGCACAAGGACCTGCGCCGCGCCCGTGCCGCCGCGCTCTCGATCATCCCCACGACCACCGGCGCGGCCCGTGCCGTGGCGCTGGTGATCCCCGAGCTCGAGGGCAAGCTCGACGGCTTCGCCCTGCGCGTACCGACACCGGACGGCTCGGCCACCGACCTCGTCGCCGAGCTCAAGACCGAGGTCACGGCCGACGAGGTCAACGCGGCGATGAAGGCCGCGGCCGAGGGTCCTATGAAGGGCATCCTCCAGTATCAGGAGGACCCGATCGTCAGCATCGACATCGTCGGCAACAGCCACTCGTCGATCTTCGACCCGGCACTCACGATGGCGAAGGGCAAGCTGGTCAAGGGCATCTCTTGGTACGACAACGAGTGGGGCTACTCGTGCCGTCTCGTCGACCTCGTGCAGAGGGTCCTCTGAGGGCGCCTCGCCCGGGGAGGCCGACGGCGTCATGAAACGCTCAATCGCGGACTACCCGCTCGCCGGCCGGCGCGTGCTGGTGCGGGTCGACTTCAACGTGCCGCTCGACGGCGGCCGGGTGACCGACGACACCCGCATCCGGGCCGCCCTGCCGACCATCGAGCACCTGATCGGGCAGGGCTGCCCGGTCGTGCTGGCCTCGCACCTCGGCCGGCCCAAGGGCCAGGTCGTCGAGGAGCTGCGCATGGCCCCCGTGGCCGTGCGCCTGGCCGAGTTGCTCGGTCGGCCGGTGGCGACCGCCGGCGACTGTGTCGGACCGGCGGTCGAAGCCGCGGCCGCCGCCCTCGGTCCCGGCGAGGTCCTGCTGCTCGAGAACCTCCGCTTCCACGCCGAGGAGACGGCGAACGACCCCGGCTTCGCCGGGCGGCTCGGCGCGCTGGCCGAGGTCTACGTCAACGATGCCTTCGGCACCGCGCACCGGGCGCACGCCTCGACCGAGGGCGTCACGCATCACCTGCCGGCTGTGGCCGGCCTGCTCATGACGCGCGAGCTCGAGATGCTCGGCACGCTGCTCGGCGAGCCGCGGCGGCCGTTCGTCGTCGTGCTCGGCGGGGCCAAGGTCTCCGACAAGATCGGCGTGATCGAGAAGATGCTCACCGTGGCCGACGCGGTGCTGATCGGCGGCGCCATGTGCTTCACGTTCTTCAAGGCCGCCGGGCTCGAGGTCGGCAGCTCGCGCTTCGAGGCCGACAAGCTCGACGTGGCGGCCGGCATCGCCGCCGCGGCGCGCGGGTCGGCCGGCGCCTTCGAGTTGCCGGCCGACATCGTCGTCGCGGCGGCCGCCGAGGCCGGCGCGACGACCACGGTCGTGCCGGCCGAGGGCATGCCGGCCGATCAGATGGGGCTCGACATCGGGCCGCAGGCCGCGGCCGCGTTCGGCGCCC
>DATHSP010000084.1:0-3139 GCA_035464075.1 Thermoleophilia bacterium
GGGCCACCGTTCGTCGCCGCGTGGCGCGAGATCGGTGACTGGCCCGGCGGCTACGCCACGCAGAACGAGCTCTACGTGACCAAGCCCTACTGGAAGGGCGACAGCGTCGTCGTCCCCGAACCCACACTCGTCACCTCCCGCGTCCTCGGCATGATCCAGAGCGTCGGCGGCACCTCCTTCGCGACCACCGTGGGCGACAGGACCTACTTCACCTGGACGCAGGTGCGCAGCGTGCTCACGCTCGGAACACCGACCTATGTCGGCGTCTACGATCACGCCAGTGGCATGGTGACCCAGCGCATCCGCGCCGCCTTCGGTCACCCCATCAACGACAGTCACTGCACGCCGGCCCTCGCGATCGACAGCACCGGGATCCTCCACCTCATCGCCGGCGCGCATGGACGACCGTTCCGCTACACGCACAGCGTGCGGCCGCTCGACATCAGTGAGTGGACGCCGGAGGTCAAGGTGCTCGACAGCGGGTACTGGACGACGGAGACCGACAGGGACGGCGTCGGTAAGCAGACCTACGCCTCGCTCGTCTGTGGCCCCGACGACACGCTGCACCTGGTCTTTCGCCAGACGCGGCGCTCGCGGAGCGGTCCCTTCCCCTACCAGAGCTACCATGCCCTCTCGTACCAGACACGGGCCCCCGGTGGCGGGTGGAGCAAGTCCCGCATGCTGGCGTACGCGTCGGACGGCCCCGAGTACACGAACTACTACCAGAAGCTCACCCTCGACCGGGGCGGTCGCCTCTACCTTTCGTTCAACGTCTACCGCCACGTCGACACACCGCTGATCTACCGCGAGCTGCGCCGCTTCCGCTACCGCATGGTCTGGTGGTCGGACGACGGCGCCTCATGGGAGTTCGCGACGACGAGCGCGATGGGCGAGCGCACCGCGGCGGACTGAGCGAGGACCGGCGGCCGGCTCGAGCGGCCGCGCCGCGGCTGGCGAGCGGGTGAGTCGCGGCTGGCGAGCGGGTGAGTCGCGAGGCGGCGGGGGCCGGGCTGATGCCCGGCCCCCGCCGCCTCCGTCTCGAGCCTCCGCGTCGTCCGCGGTAGCGTGGGGTTCGCGACCGCGACGGCGCGGGCGTCCACGCTGAGCCCGCGCCCCTGCGGATGCACGCCCTCCTACCGCAGCGAGAACTCCGCGTAGAGCTGCGCCCCGGCGCCGATCGCGATGCGCGCCCGATAGGTGCCGGCCGTCAGCCCCTTGGTATCGAGGTTGTAGACGTAGGTGCCGGCGCGGTAGCGGAAGACGTCGCTGGTCTTCGGCGGCGTCTTGGACCGCGGCTTGAACTCCTCGCCCCACTCGCCGTCGCAGAGCCGGGCGAGCGAGAGGATCGGCGTCATGCCGGCGACCGGGTCGCCGCACTCGTCGTACAGCCGGAACCTGAGCGGCACGGCGCGTCCGATCCTGAAGACGCTTGAGCCGTCGGCTTTGACCGGCGGCAGCATGCCCGACCAGTCGTCCACGGGCAGCAGCTGCTCCTCGAAGAGCGCCGTCATCACGCGCTCCTCGGTGAGGTAGAAGGTCGAGTACTCGCCGAATTCGGCGGGGCCCCAGCGGCCGGTGACGTAGTAGATGAAGCCGTCGCCGGTCTCGTCGTCGAACATGAACCCGCTCCAGAGACCGTAGGCCTCACCGAGGTGGCCGCTCATGAAGATGTCCCAGTCGGCGAGGATCCGGTCGCCGGCCGTGTTGGTCATGATGTGCGGCCCGAGGCCGTACGACATCATCAGGTCGTAGTAGGTGTCGCCGTTGTCGAGCGCCGGGTCGTACGTCCAGTAGGGCGTGAACATGAGCTCGACGGTCTCGGGCTCGAGGATCTGCGTGCCCTCGTACGTGCCCCCGTTGATGAACATCTTCATGACCTTGGCGAGGTCCCAGGTCGAGATGCGCAGGCCGCCCTGGGGTGACTGCCAGGTGGCGTTGAAGCCGGGCACGTAGACGTCGAAGCCCGCCGGCGGGTCGGGGATCACGCCCTGGTAGTCGTCGACCTGCGGCGCCCAGGCGCCGTCCTCCTGGCGATAGAGCACGCCGACGTTCTCGATCTCCCACTGGCCGAAGAGCGCCGGCACGTAGCCACCGTCGATGCCCATCGGGTCGAGGACGTGGTCGTTCATGTAGGTGGCGAAGAGCTCGCCGGTGACGTTCTCGAGCACCGTGGCGAGCACGCCGTAGTTGAGGTTCGCGTAGGTGAAGTACTTGCCGGGGGACTTGTCGATCGTCGGGTGCGCCGACTCCCAGCGCGCCCCGGTGTAGTAGTCGCTGGGCGGGAAGAAGGCCGCCGAGAGCGGCACGTCGAGCGGCCGGCTGTAGGTCGAGCCGTCGCGGATGGAGCTCGTGTGCGACATGAGGTGCCGGCAGGTGATCGGTACGTCGGGGAAGTGCGGGTTGCGCAGCGTGAAGCCCAGGTAGGTGCTGACGTCCGCGTCGAGGTCGATGTTCCCGGCCTCGACCTGCTGCATGATGCCGACCGCCGCGACCAGCTTCGAGATCGAGGCGATACGGAACATGCTGTACTCGTCGACCGGCAGGCTGTTCGCCGGGTCGACGCCGTCGATGTAGCGATGGCCGAGGTTGCCGGTGTAGGTGACCTCGCCGCCCTGCATCGTGAGCACGACGAGCCCGGGCAGCGTGTAGACCGGGTCGTCGACGATCGCCTGCAGGCGCGCCGTGAGGGCGGGGTTCTCGTCGACCACCTGGGCGTCGGAGCCGGCCAAGGCCGGCGCGGCCAAGGCGCAGAGCGTCAGCACCATGAGCAGAGTGAGGAGAAGAGCTCGAGACCTCATCGTGGTACCCCCTGTACGCGTTGACGGGAGCCGCCGGCAGAAGTCACCGACGGCAGCGCCCCTCGGGGAGGGTCTCCCCTCGAAGAGAATTCCGTCATCCGCCGGCGCCCCGAGTCAAGTGCCCCGCCGACTTCACAACATCGGCAGACCGCCTTCGAAGGTTCTTCACACCTGTGCGGTACCGTCGATCGCAGAACAGCACACGGCCATCTCGATGATGGCCGCGCGGCAGGTCCCGGCGGGGCCGCCCGTGATGCGAGTCAGCAAGGAGCTCCACGATGAAGCGACACTGGAAGACGTTCACACTGCTGGCGGTCGTGGCTCTCGCCGCGCTCGGCGCC
>DATHSP010000085.1:0-4212 GCA_035464075.1 Thermoleophilia bacterium
CGCCGCGCTTCATCATCGCCATCATCTC
The DNA here is from genome assembly GCA_035464075.1 of Thermoleophilia bacterium. Taxonomy (GTDB): domain Bacteria; phylum Actinomycetota; class Thermoleophilia; order UBA2241; family UBA2241; genus UBA2241. The sequence continues at coordinate 29 of DATHSP010000085.1, forward strand.
GCGATGCGCCTGCTTCTGGCGCCGCTGCGGGCGGATGGCGAGGACGTAGAAGATGCCGAAGAAGACGAGGATCCAGATCAGGAGCATGCCACCGTTGGCCAAACTGACTCAACCTCCTGCGCGATAGCGCGACGTGACCGACTCTGCGAACTCTGTGAACGCGCCCGCACGGATGGCCGCGCGGGCTCGCTCGGTCAATCGTATCAGAACGCGGAGGTTGTGGAGACTCAAGAGCTGCGCCGCCAGCATCTCCTTCTGCAGCACGAGGTGACGCAGGTAGGCGCGCGTGAAGCCGCCGCAGGCCGGACAGTCGCAGCCCTCGTCGAGCGGGCTCAGGTCGCGGGCGAAGCGGGCGTTGCGCAGGTTGAGGCGTCCGTCGCTCGTGAGCGCCGTACCGGTGCGCGCCATGCGGGTGGGCAGGACGCAGTCGAAGACGTCGACACCACGGCGGATGACCTCGATCAGCCCCTCGGGGTCGCCGATGCCCATGAAGTAGCGCAGGCGCTCGCGCGGCAGCAGCTCGTCCATGAGCTCGACGGTGGCGAGCATCTCGTCGCCGCGCTCGCCGACCGAGAGCCCGCCGATGGCGTAGGCGTCGAAGCCGACGCCGAGGAGCTCCGCCGCCGAACGACGACGGAGCTCCTCGTCGACCCCGCCCTGCACGATGCCGACGAGCAGCTGGTCGCGGCGACACTGGGCCTCGCGGCAGGCCACCGCCCAGCGCGTCGTGCGCTCCACCGCCGCGACCAGCTCGTCGCGGGCCAGGATCCCCGGCGCGCACTGGTCGAAGCACATCACGATGTCGGCCCCGAGGCGCTCCTGGACCTCCATGGCGAGGGCCGGCGTGAAGACGTGACGCGAGCCGTCGTACACGGAGCTGAACTCGACCCCGTCGTCGGTCACGAGGCGCGTGTCGGCGAGACTGAACACCTGGAAGCCGCCGGAGTCGGTGAGGATCGGTCCCGGCCACTGCATGAAGCCGTGCAGCCCCCCGTGCAGGGCGACGATCTCGGCACCCGGGCGGAAGTAGAGGTGGTAGGTGTTGGCGAGCACGATCCCGGCGCCGAGTGCGGCGAGGTCGCGCGGGGCCACCCCCTTGACCGTCGCCTTGGTGCCGACCGGCATGAAGCACGGCGTCTCGACGGTGCCGTGCGGGGTCTCGAGGCGGCCGAGACGGGCGCGCCCGTCGGCCGCCTCGACGGTGAACGCGAACCCCTTCGCCCTGTACGCCGGAGCGGCGGCCATGGGCGATATCACGCGACCAGCATCGCGTCGCCGAAACTGAAGAACCGGTAGCGCTCGCGCACCGCGTGCCGGTACGCGGCCCGCGTCGTCTCCACCCCGGCGAACGCCATCACCAGGGCGAGGAGGCTCGTCCGCGGCAGGTGGAAGTTGGTCAGGAGGGCCCCGACCACCCGTGGCGCGAAGCCGGGCGTGATGAAGAGGTCGGTCTCGCCGCACAGCGATCCTCCCCGGGCCAGGTGCTCGAGCACGCGCACCGTCGTGGTGCCGACGGCGATCACGCGGCGGCCCGCGGCGCGTGCGTCCTCGACCTGTCGCCACACCGCCTCGTCGACCTCGTAGGCCTCGCTGTGCAGGCGGTTGTCGGCGAGGCGTTCCTCCTGCAGCGGCTTGAAGGTGCCAAGGCCCACGTGGAGCGTGACGGCGGCGATGTCGACGCCCGCCGCGGCGAGGCGCGCGTCGAGCTCCGCGGTGAAGTGCAGGCCGGCGGTCGGCGCCGCCGCCGAGCCCGTGCGGCGCGCGTAGGTGGTCTGGTAGCGCCCGGGGTCGGCGACGGGTGTGGTGATGTACGGCGGCGTCGGCGTCTGGCCGAAGGCCTCGAGCCGGCCCAGCACCGCCTCCTCCCCGAGGCTCGCGACGACCCAGCGGCCGTCGCCGAGAGGGCGCTCGCAGACGAGGCGCCAGGCGGCGGCCGGCCCGTCGCCGGCGAGCTCCTCGCCGGCCCGCGGGCGGCCGCGGAGGAGCGCCTCCCAGCACTCGCCGGCCGCGGCGGCCGGCGCCGTCTCGAGCGGCCGCAGGAACAGCACCTCGATGCGGCCCCCGCTGGCGCGGCGGAAGAAGGCGCGCGCCGGGAAGACGCGGGTGTCGTTGCGCACCAGCAGGTCTCCACGCCGCAGCAGGCCCGGCAGGTCGCGCACGGTGCGGTCATGCAGAGACCCCGAGGACCGCTCGACGACGAGCAGCCGGGCCGCGTCGCGCGGCTCGGCCGGCTGCTGCGCGATCAGCTCCCGCGGCAGCTCGTAGTCGAGGTCGGCGAGACGCATCGCCCCTCCCGCCAAGGAGTCGCCCTGGGTGGTCGCGTCGTACGGGGCACGGGTCGCGCTCACGAGCCCTCACCGGGCGCGCCGCGCGACGTCTCGCCCTCACCGGTCGAGCCTTGCGACGGCCGGTCCCCGCCGGCCGGCGCGAAGCGCTCGTCCCCCGAAGGCGCCGCGGCCACGACCCCGGCGCGCGCCCGCCGCCGGGCCGCGCGCTCGTGCCAGGACTCCCACTTGCTCGCCGCGCAGCCGCAGTAGGGCTGGCGGTAGAGGTCGAGGCGGCGGCTCTCGGCGCAGCTCTCGGGGTAGGCCTCGCGCAGGTCGAGGTAGACGAAGTCGACCGCGTGTGCCGCCGCCCCGGCCTCGCCCGCGACGCGGATGAGGTCGTGCCGCTGCCAGGGGCTCACGCTCAGGGTCGTCGAGAAGCGCCCGAAGCCGAGCCTGGCGGCGGCCGCGGCGGCCGCGTCGAGGCGCAGACCGAGACAGGCGGCGCAGCGCTCCCCCGGGCTTGCCTCGGCCAGACCGGAGAGCCACGCGTCCCACGACGCCGACGCCCGGGGTCGCTCCTCGACCACCAGCTCGAGCGCGGCCGCGCGGCTGTAGCGCCGCAGGCTCTCGAGGCGGCGCTCGACCTCGGCCGCCGGCTGGATGTTGGGGTTGTGGAACCAGCCCACGGGCTCGAGACCGCGCTCGCGCCAGGCGGGCACGGCGACGGTCGAACACGGGCCGCAACAGGTGTGCAGGAGGAGTGTGTCCACGGACCGATTATAGTCGCGGCGCCGGCCGCGCCGGCCGTCGGGCCGTCCAGGCGGAGTCGTCGGGCCGACCTCGCGCCGGCCGTCGGGCCGTCCTCGCCGAGTCGCCGGACCGCTCGCGCCCGCCGCCGGCGCCGGACGCTCCCGGGGGTCACTCGAAGAGCGTCCCGCCCTCCCCGGGCGCCTTCATGCCGCAGTGGGCGAAGCCCGTGCGGGTGAGCACGCGGCCGCGCGGCGTGCGCTTGAGGAAGCCCTGCATGATCAGGTACGGCTCGTACACGTCCTGCAGCGTGTCGGCCTCCTCGCCGAGCGCGACCGCCAGGGTCTCGACGCCGACCGGGCCACCGTCGAACTTCTGCGCGATCGTGCAGAGGATCTCGCGGTCGAGCCGGTCGAGGCCCTCGGCGTCGACCTGGAAGAGCTGCAGTGCCGCGAGGCAGATCTCGAGCTCGACGGCGCCCTCGTGGCGCACCTCGGCGAAGTCGCGCACGCGACGCAGCAGGCGGTTGGCGACGCGCGGCGTGCCGCGCGAGCGCCCGGCGATCTCGGCGGCGGAGGCGTCGTCGACGGCGACACCGAGGATCCCGGCCGAGCGGCGCACGATCTGGGCGAGCTCGCCGGTCTCGTAGTACTCGAGCCGCTGCCAGACGCCGAAGCGGTCGCGCAGCGGCGTCGTCAGCAGGCCGGTGCGCGTCGTCGCCCCGATCAGCGTGAAGGGCTGCACCTGCATGCGGATGCTGCGCGCCGCGGGACCCTCGCCGATCATGATGTCGATCTCGTAGTCCTCCATCGCCGGGTAGAGGACCTCCTCGACGGCGGCGTTGAGGCGGTGGATCTCGTCGACGAAGAGGACGTCGCCCTCCTGCAGGTTGGTGAGCAGGCCGGCGACGTCGACCTTGCGCTCGAGCGCCGGCCCCGACGTCGTGTGCATCCCGACCCCCAGCTCGTTGGCGATGATGCCGGCGAGCGTCGTCTTGCCGAGGCCCGGCGGCCCGGCGATGAGGACGTGGTCAAGGGTGTCGCCGCGGTTCTTCGCCGCCTGCACGAAGATCTCGAGCTGTTCCTTGGCTACGCCCTGGCCGACGAAGTCGGCGAAACGCTTCGGCCGCAGCGTGAGCTCGGCCTCGCGCTCGTCGACGCGCTCGTTGGG
>DATHSP010000086.1:0-12617 GCA_035464075.1 Thermoleophilia bacterium
CGGTGATCACGATCGACCTGGACGAGGGCACGCACCGCGTACTGCACCGTCCGGTGGAGGCGGATCTTGGCGCCGCGTGGATCCCGCCGGCGGACACGATCGAATTCCCGACCCGGCCCGGCCCGGACGGCGAGCCGCGCACCGCGCACGCCTTCTATTACCCGCCGACCAACCCGAACTTTCGCGGGCCGGACGGGCAGCTGCCACCGCTGCTCGTGATGGTCCACGGCGGACCGACCTCGGTAGCGCGGCCCGTGTACTCGATGCTGCGCATGTACTGGACCAGCCGCGGCTTCGCCGTCGTCGACGTGAACTACGGCGGCTCCTCGGGCCACGGCCGCGCCTACCGCGACCGGCTCAAGGGCAACTGGGGCATCGTCGACACGATCGACTGCATCAACGCCGCGCGCGACCTCGTCGCGCGCGGCGACGCCGACCCGGCGCGGCTGGCCGTCCGCGGCGGCAGCGCCGGCGGGTACACGACGCTCAACGCGCTGACGCGCCACGACGTCTTCGCCGCCGGCGCCTCGTACTTCGGCCTCGCCGACCTCGAGATGTTCGTCGCCGGCGGCACGCACAAATTCGAGGAGCGCTACCTCATCCGGCTCGTCGGCCCCTACCCCGAGCGCGCCGACGTCTACCGCGAACGCTCGCCGATCCACCACGTCGGCGACATCCGCTGCCCGCTCATAGTCCTGCAGGGTCTCGAAGACGCCATCGTGCCGCCCGCGCAGGCCGAGACCATCGTCGCCGCCCTGTGCCGAAGCCGCCTGCCGTACGCCTACCTGGCGTTCGAAGGCGAGCAGCACGGGTTCCGACAGGCGGAGAACATCGTGCGCAGCCTCGAGGCCGAGCTCTCGTTCTACGGGCAGGTCTTCGGATTCACGCCCGCCGACGAGATCGAGCCGCTGAAGGTCGAGAACCTGGACTGATCACGCCCGCCTGCCCGCTCCAGACGGCCGAGGCCCGCGGCTTGGGCGGGCCCCGGCCACCGCGCCGGCCCTGGCGTAGTGTGGTTAGCTGCGCACGGAACGACCGGCACCGCATGCTCGCCGGCGCCGCGCCGCCTCGAACCTGGGACTTCCTCGACACCTCCGGCGCGTTATGATTGGCCGGTCCGACACAAAGCAGGGGGGTCGGAGATACCGCTGTCAGAACTGAACGTGTGGCTCGATGTCGGCTTCACCGTGCTGTACGTGCTCGTCGTCGTCGGACTGGCGGCGCACCTGGCCGGCAACCTGGTGACGGGGCGCTTGAAGAACCGCTTCGTGAACCGGGAGTGGCCGGTGCACGACGCGCCGCCGGTCCCGATCCTCCACAAGTTCCTGCACTTCCAGCACGTGTTCTCCATGTTCGCGCTGGGGTTCACCGGCCTCTACATCCGCTTTCCGTTCTTCGACGGCGGGCGCCCGGCGATGCGCGCGGTCCACTACGTCTTCATGATCGTCGTCACGATCAACTTCGCCTGGCGCCTGTGGTGTGCGTTCTTCTCCAGGCGGCGCGACTACAGGGAGTTCGCGATCACGAAGCAGGACGTCTGCACGGCGCCGGCGTGCGCCCTCTACTACACCTTCGTGAAGAGCTCGAAGCCGCATTACTGCAAGTACAACGTCATGCAGAAGGCGACGTACATGCTCTTCATACCGCTCATGCTCACGCAGGCGTTCACGGGGTTCGCGCTCGTCGTCACGCCGTTCATCTTCGGCTACAGCCCGCGCGACCTGCTGCTCGGCTGGTGGCTCGGCGCGCTCCTCGGCTCGACCGACCTCGCGGGGTGGTACGCCCGCACCCTCCACTACGCGATCACGTGGCTGTTCATCATCCTCACGACGGTCCACGCTTACCTCTCGTTCACCGAGGACTTCCCGGCGGTCCGCGACTTCTTCGGCTTCGTGACGGTGCCCCGCGGCGAGCGCTGCGAGGTGCCGGGGCCGAGGCGCGGGCCGGCTCGCGGCGACATCGATCAGGCCCGCCCGTCGCTCGCGCCGGCCCAGGCCGAGCCCGCGCCTGCGGCTCCACCGCGCACGGCCGCTCGCCTGACGCCGATGGGTGCGCCGCCGCCGGGCGGGCCTTCCGCGGGGGAGCGACCATGAGGCGCCCCGGAGCGACACTCCTGCTCTTCTCGCTGGCCTGCGCGCTGGCGCTTGCCGCGGCGGCCCCGGCCCTGGCCGAAGACGGCGGCGCAGCGGACGGAGCCGGGGCAGCCGGCGGCTACGACGTCGACTTCACCCTGCCCACCGCGTCCCGGGCCGGCTGTCTCGTCTGCCACGACGACGAGGGTCTCGTGCGGATGGAGGACGGCGAGCTCGTGAGCTACCACGTCGACACCGACGAGCTCGCGGCCGGTCCGCACGCGGATGTGCAGTGCATCGGCTGTCACATCGACTTCGCCTTCACCGCACCGCACACGCAGCCGGCCGAGAACTGGGACCACGTCTCGCGCCTCGCCTGCAAGAACTGCCACCAGAAGGAGAGTCGCGCCTACTGGGCCAGCGTCCACCGCGGTGAGGTGGAGGACCACGCCGGCGCCACCCCCGAAGGGCCCGAGTTCCCGCTCTGCGGCGACTGCCACGGCGGTCACGACGTCGTCGCCCTGACCGACGACCCAGAAGGTCAGCGCGCGCTCCACGCCGACGGCTGGGAGGTCTGCGGGCGCTGCCATGAGGAGTACTGGGAGAGCTACGACGACTACTACCACGGGCGGGCCTACCGGCGCGGCGCCCCCGACGCCCCAGCGTGCTGGGACTGCCACGGCTACCACGACGTCTATCCGTCGTCCGACCCGCGCTCGCCCGTGCACGAGAGCCGCCTGGCGGACACGTGCGGCGCCTGCCACACGGGCGATGTGAACGACGGCTACCTCGCGTACGTCGACCTGGTCCACGGCAAGCGCGACGTCCTCGAGGCCAATCCGCTCTACTCGGCCCTCAAGCGGGTGGGGAGCGCCATCGCCGGACTGTTCGGCGGGTAGACCGAGCCGCCCGCCCGAAGATATGCGACCGACACGCCGACACGTGTACCCGACAGCGGCGGCGGCCGTGGCGGTCGTGCTCGTCGTCCTGGCCGGCTCGCTGCAGCCGGGCGCCGGCGCCGCGCCGTCGACTCAGGTGGACCTGACCGGCCCGGCCACGGCCACGAACTGCGAGCCGTGCCACGGGCCGGCCGGCGAGTCACGTGGTCCCGACGTCGTCTTCGACCACGACACCCACGCCGGCGTCGACTGCGGCGCCTGCCACCTGCGGCCGCCCCACGAAGCCGGCCGCACGCACACGCCGCCCATGGAGGTGTGCTTCGCCTGCCACGGCCTCGTCCACGGGGAAGGCGGCGTCCTGGCTCCCGATGCCTGCGACGCCTGCCACACGGCGACCTTCGAGCTGCGACCCTCGGACCACCTCGACGACTGGGCACGGAGCCCACACGCCCGCGCCGCGGAGAGCGACGGGCCCAACGCCTGCCTCATGTGCCACGACGCCGTCGACCAGTGCGACGCCTGCCACCGCAGCGCGGGCGTCGACACGGCGCCGGTCCCGCCGGTCTACGTGAGCACGCTGCCGCTCGCCGTCTCCGGCCCGCCGGTCGTCATCGAGACGGGTGAGCCCGTCACCATGGGACAGTGCATCCACTGCCATCCTCACCTCGACGAGGGCACGAACGACGACCTTCTCTTCGCCCACGACGCGCACCTCGAGCGCGGCTACCGCTGCGCGGTCTGTCACGCGGAGTTCCCGCACGAAGGCGGCAAGTCCGCCCGCCCCGACATGACCTCGTGCTACCGCTGCCACGGCGTCCTGCACACCACGCAGGGTGAGGCCGCACCCGCCGACTGCAAGGCCTGCCACCCGCCGGGGTTCGACCTCGTCCCGGCGGACCACACCGCGGCGTTCGTCTCCAGCACGCACGGCGAGCCGGCGACCGAAGGCCTGCTCGAGTGCCTCACCTGCCATACCTCCGCGTTCTGCGCGGAGTGCCACCGCGCCGAGAAACGGCTGCCCGACGGCACGTTCAGTCGGGAGGTCATCCCCGACGACCACGACGCGGACGAGTGGATCGGCGAGCACGGCGAACCCTTCCTGCTCAGCGGCGAGGCCACGTGTTCCATATGCCACACCAACGAGTCGTGCAGCCGGTGCCACCCGACGGTCATGCCGCACCCCACCACGTGGCTCTCGACTCACACGTCGAGCGGGCTGATACCGGACGACTGCGACGTGTGCCACAGCGACCGCAACTGGTGCCAGGAGTGTCACCACGACCCCGACCGCAGCCAGGAGCTGCTGGCCGAGAACTGTGACAACTGTCACCCCGAGATGAGCGACACGCCGTTCGCCGAGATCGAGGTCGCGAAGATCGCCGAGCACGCGGCCCACTTCGAGGTCGAAGACCACGTCGGCCGGCCGCACCGCTGCGAAGACTGCCACGTCAAGCTGACCGCCGCACGGGTGCAGCACAGCAGCGGGCACTCGACCGAGATCGGGGGCCACGACATCCGTGTCTGCTATGGGTGCCACGGCGTCCGTGACGCCGACGGGGGCCTGATCGCCCCCTGGCCCGGGTCGGAGCTCTGCAAACGGTGCCACACCGGGCCCGACCTGTGATGCCCGCGTCGACAGGTCGCCCCACCCCCAGCGGGACGGGCGTCTCGTGAGCTCCTCACGCGACACGCGCTGGCTGGACGTCGCGCTCAAGGCGGTGCTGCTGCTCGTCGTCGTCGCGGTCGGCTACCTCGCCTACACCGTGCTCACCGGCCAGTCCCGGGACAAGGAGACGGCGACCGCCTCGACGACGATCGGCGACCTCATCGCCTCGATCAAGGAGGACCCCAACGACCTCGGCCTGCGCCTCCAGCTCGCCGAGGCCTACGGGGCCGTCGGCCAGTTCGACGAGTCCGTCGAGCAGTTCGAGGTCGTGCTGCAGCTCGACGAGGACAACCCCGACGCGCTCACCGGCCTCGGCCTCATCGCGATGTTCGAGGGCGAGTGGGAGAGCGCCGAGGGCTACTGGCGCAGCGTGATCGACGAGATCGGAGGCGGCCAGTACGCCGGCGTCGACCAGCGCCTCGCCGTCGCCTACCACCAGCTCGGCGCGACGCTGATCGAGCGCGAGCGCTACCGCGAGGCGACGAAGTACCTGGACGAAGCGCTCCGCATCAGGCCCCACGCCTCCGACACGCACTACGCGCTCGCGGTCGCCCATCGTCAGCTCGGCGAAGCGGGGCGGCAGCGTACCCACCTCAAGGATGCGCTCATGTTCGACCCCGTGATGCCCGAGGCCAACTACGACTACGGCCTCCTCCTGCTCGCCGACGGGGACGTGGCCGGGGCCGCCGAGCACTTCCGCACGTCGGCCGACAACGCCCCGGAGGGCCACGACGAGCCGAAGGACGAGCTCGCCGGTCTCGGGCCCTTCGAAGACCGCCTCGCGGCGGCTACGCGCCTGGCCAAACACGACCCCGTCGGCGCGCTCGTCGAGGCGCGCGTGGCGCGCGCGCTGGACCCCGGCAGCCTCGAGGCGGCCAAGCTCGTGGCCAGGCTGTACCAGCGCACGGGCGACACGACCGCGGCCCGGGAGGCCTGGCAGCGCGTCCTCGTCGCCTGGCCCGGCGAGACCGAGGCCGAGCGGGCGCTCGAGCAGCTCGAGCCACAGGACTGACGGGGTCACGCGGTGATGGACGAAGCGCACCGGCAGGACCAGGCCCCTCAGGACCCGTTCGGCGCGGCCGAGGGCAAGACCCCGTGGCGCAAGATCGCCGCGCTCGCCGCGGCACTCGCCCTGCTGGCGGCGACGATCTACGCGATCTCCTCCTACAACGCCTCCCGACGCCTGACCGCCCCTGACATCACGCTCACCGGCCAGACGTCCGTCCCGCCGCCCGAGTACCTGTACTCGATCTCCGGGCCGGAGGGCGAGGACGCGCTGACGGAGCCGATGGGCGTGGACGTCTCCGTCGACGACCTCGTCTACGTGACCGACACGGCGGCCGGGGCAGTCCGCGTCTACACGGTCGACGGCGACTACCGCTTCTCCTTCTCCGAGATCGCCGACGGCAAGCGAAAGGCCCTGCGCACGCCCGTCTACGTCGTGGTCAGCGCCCTTGGGGAGGTCTTCGTGAGCGACCGCGGCCACCGCGCGGTCTACGTCTTCTCCGAGGAGGGGCTGTACCTGCGCAAGGTCGCGCCCGCCGAGGCCCGGGAGGCGAAGGAGTGGGGGCCGCTCGCCGTGGCCCTCGACGAGGACGACGAGCTCTGGGTCAGCGACGTCGGGCACAGCGACCGGCACCAGATCATCGAGTTCGACCGCGACGGCGACGAGCTCAGACGGTTCGGGAGCTCCGGCCAGGCCGAGCGGGTCTCCGACGTGCCCGGCAGGTTCCTCTTCCCCAACGGGATCGTCGTGCGCGGCGGCTTCGTCTACGTCGCCGACAGCAACAACCAGCGGGTGCAGGTCTTCGACGACGACGGTCGCTTCGACCACGTCGTCCAGACGTCGGGCATCCCCCGCGGCATCGCCATGGACGAGCAGGGCCGTCTGTACGTGGCCGATGCGCTCGCACACCAGGCGGACGTCTACCTCACGACCGGCGAGCGCATCGCCAGCTTCGGCGGCCAGGGCATCGGCCCCGGGCAGTTCCGCTACACGAACGACGTCGCCCTCGACAGTCACGGCCGGATCTTCCTGACCGACCGTGTCAATCGGCGGGTGCAGGTGTGGGAGTGGCCGGAGGGCCCGCCCGTCATCGGCGAGGTCGCCGAGCGGCCCGCGCTGTGGCCGCTGCTGGCCCTGCTCCTCCTGCTGCCCCTCCTCCTGCTGCTGCGCCGGCGCCGCTTCGTGGTCACCGAGGACTTCCTCGGGGCGATGGCCGCCGCCGGCCTCATCGGCGCCATGGAGGCAGGGACGCGCTGGTCGTGGAGGAGGCGGCGCTGGAGGTGGATCGTGCCCGCCGAGGAGTCGGCGCGCTACGAGGGCCGCGAGCTCGCGGGCGTCTCGCTCGACGCCCTGCTGACCGCCTGGGAGCACTCCGAGTCCGACGTGCTCGACCTCATGCGGCGCACCGCGCTGCAGCGGCCGGTCGCGGTCCTCCTCGCCGTCGCGGCGCGGGCAAAGACGTTGTGCACGCAGGATCCCGAGCTCGCCCGCACCGCGCGGTCCGTGGGCGTGGACGCGTACGATGCCCGCCTGTTCACGGAGCGCTTTCTCGAACCTGACGCTGCGGGAGGAAGTGGGAAGCCGGACGAGGGAGCCGCGTGAGAGAGGCGTGCGCCGCTGCACCGCGCGCCCGCGCGCGACGGCACGAGTGACCCTCGCGGGCGGACGATGTTGTCAGAGAGGCACACGTCGTGCGTGACCCGTACGTGTCAGACGAGTGGTAGACTCCGCTTAAACGAGGGAGGGGGAGAGGTATGAGGAAGCTCTCGGTCGTGCTCGCGGTCGTGCTGGCCGCGTCCGCGCTGCTCCTGGTCCCCGCCGTCGCCCTCGCCAACTTCGGCATCCACGGCGGCTATACGATGGACACGCACACCTGCGCGGGGTGCCATCGGGCGCACACGGCGGCCAGCAGCATCACCTGGACGAACGCGGCCAACGACCAGCGCAGTGCGCTGCTCCTCTCGGCCGCCGACGAGCTCTACGAGTTCTGCTTCACCTGCCACGGCAGCGCCGCCGCCGGTGCCGCGACCAACGTCTACGACGGCGTCTACGAGGCGAGCGAGTACGGCACGCTCGGCGACGAGCTCAACAGCGGCGCCTTCAGCGACGACGTCGTGGGCGACAACCACCACACCTACGACGGCACCTCGTCGAAGCCCCACGGCAGCAGCGAGGCCGTGGTCATGACCTGCGGCTCCTGCCACGACGTGCACGGCAGCTCCAACTACCGCCTGCTCAAGGACGTCGTCAACGGCGTCGACGTCGGCGGCTACATCGAGACCGCCTCCGGCGACTTCCTCCCCGACCCCTACGTCATCTCCAACGAGCCCGGCTATCCGGAGGGCGGCTGGCTGCTGCACGACGCCGGCGCGGCCCAGATCGCGGAGTACGAGCCCAACTACACCACACCGATGTACGCGAAGGCCCCCGACGAGGACCCGAGCAAGGGCATCAGCGCCTGGTGCGCCGCCTGCCACACGAAGTACCACGGCTCCGGGCCCTCGAGCTGGAACGCCGATGACGGCTTCGGCGACGTCATGCGCTATCCCCACCCGGTCAACGTCCCGCTGAGCAACTACAAGGGCGCCCGTCCGCTCAACATCAGCGGCCTCAAGCTCCCCGTCGCCCAGGAGTTCGGCGAGTGGACGGCCGCGGCGGGGCCGCCAGACTGGCTGGACTGCCTCACCTGCCACCAGTCGCACGGCTCCGACTCGAAGATGAAGGGCTTCGCCGATGTCGCCGACTCCACCGACCCCGAGCCCGACAGCGGCAACGGGTCCGTGCCGCCGAGCACGACGAACTCCTTCCTCAGGCTCGACAACCGCGGTGTCTGCGAGGCCTGCCACAACAAGTGAGCAAAGGCGCCCGAGCGTCGGCGCGCGAAGATCAGAACGGGGAGGGCCGGGCGATACCCGGCCCTCCCCGTTCCACCTCTCTCCCGCGGCCGGCGCCGGCCGGCGCGGGTCGGGCGGCGCGGGTGGCGCGAGTCGGGTGGCGCGGGTCGGGCGGCGCAGCCGGCGCGGCTCGGCCGGCCCCGGTCCCATTCGTGTGTTTACAGCCTTGTAAACGCCTGAGGTTTGGCGGTATTCTCCTGTGGCCCTAAAGTCTGTCCGTACAGGCACAACTGGGGCACGGGGGTCGTGGGGTACCTGGGGAGTACTTCTGTCGCGGGCTGCCGGCGATGGGCGTCGCCGGCCCTTTCCGCCATCCTGATCGTCTTGGCCACCGCCGCGGCGACGCTCTGCCTGCTTCCGACCGCCGCGCTCGCGAACTTCGGCATCCACGGCGGCTACTCCATGGACTCCCAGGCCTGCGCCGGATGCCATCGCGCCCACACCGCGGCGAGCAGCATCATGTGGAGCGACACCGACGGCGGGCAACGCCGTGCACTCCTGCTCGGGACCGAGACGCGACTGTGCCAGTACTGCATGGCCTGTCACGGCAGCGCCGCGGCCGGCGCCGCGACGAACGTCGAGGACGGTGTGTACGAGGCTGTCGGGTACGGGACGCTCGGCGCCGCGCTCAACGGAGGGGCCTTCGGCGCGCACGTCGTCGGGGAGAACCACCACAACTGCGACGACGGCTCGGCGAGTCCCTTCGGCGGGGAGGGCGAGGTCGCCATGAACTGCTGCTCCTGCCACGACGTGCACGGCAGCTCCAACTACCGCCTGCTCAAAGACGTCGTGAACGGGGTCGAAGTCGGCGGCTACGAGCCGAACGGCGGCGGCGAGTACTCCCCCGACCCCTTCGTGATCTCGAACGAGCCGGGCTACCCCGAGGAGGGGTGGCTGTTGCACGACGACGGAGCCACGCAGATCGCCCAGTACCGGCCCGACTACACCACGCCGATGTACGCCAAGGCTCCCGGCGAAGACCCGACGCGCGGGATCAGCGCCTGGTGCGCGGCCTGCCACAGCGAGTATCACCGCGCCGATCTCGACAACTCCAGCCGGTACGACGCCGGGGACGGCTTCGGTGACGTCATGCGCTACCGCCACCGGCTCAACGTCCCTCTCGGTGAGTACCTCGGCGCTCGACCGCTGCGCCTCAAGGCTCTGAGGCTGCCGCTGGCCAAGGACTACGGGGAGTGGACGCCGGAGGCCGGCGCGGACGACTGGATGGACTGCCTCACGTGCCATCGCGCCCACGGGTCAGACGCGGTGATGACCGGCTTCGCCGATGTCGCCGACGCCACCGACCCCGAGCCCGACAGCGGCGGCGGCTCCGTGCCGCCGGGCATCAAGAACGCCTTCCTCCGGCTCGACCGCCGCGGCGTCTGCGAGGAGTGCCACAACAAGTAGGGCCGCCGCAGCCGCAGGGGGACACGGGACACGTCTCCCGGCGGGGTGACCGTGCGGCCCGCGCTCCCGTCCGGGCCCGCGGCGTGAGACGATCGCGCGAACAGGGTACGAGACTACGGTGAGAGGACGTCGTTGCCGGCGTCGTCCCTCGTCGTCACCCGCCTTGGCGTCCGTGGTGCAGCAGCCCCTTGGGCAGTTACGACTGCGCCGCGAATCGCGGCGAACGACGCCCACCGACGATGTCCGGAGAGGAGAGCACCCATGGGACGCGAGACCAGGTTGTTCAAGAGCCAGGAGAGGAAGACGCTCGCCGAGGTAAGCGACTTCCTGCACCAGCTCGCCGACAAGATCGGCACCGGCGAGGTCGTGCTGCGCCAGGGCAGCGACGAGCTGACCCTGTCGCTGCCCCGGAACACCGTCCTCGAGGTGCAGGCCGAGGACGAGGAGAAGGGCAGCCGCGGCATCCAGCACAGCCTTGAGGTCGAGATCAAGTGGTTCGAGGGCGACGACGACGCGGGCGCGCTCGAGCTGGGCTGACCGACGTCGTCCGATGCCGACCTGCCGTTACACCAACGGACGCCTCGTGCTCGACGGCACGGGCGGCGCGGCGACCGCCGCGCCGCCCGTCGAGGCGCTGCCCGACGCCGAGCTGCTCGACGCCTACTCGCGCGCCGTCATGCGCGCCGCGGCCGTCGTCGGCCCTTCCGTCGTGAACATCGAGGTGCGGCGCCGGCCGGCGAAGGGCGCGCGCCGCGGCCCGGGGGATGCCGCGCGGCGCGGTCGCGAGTCGCGCCGCCGCGAGCAGGACCCGGCCTACGCCGGCAGCGGCTCCGGCTTCGTGCTGACGAGCGACGGCTTCCTCCTCACCAACAGCCACGTGGCGCACGAGGCCGACGAACTCGTGGTGACCCTGGCCGACGGCCGTCAGGTCGAGGCCCGACTCGTCGGCGACGACCCCGCGACCGACCTCGCCGTGCTGCGCATCGGAGCGCCAGAGCTGGCGCCGGCGCCGCTCGGCGCGTCGCGCGCGCTGGCCGTCGGCCAGCTCGTGGTCGCGATCGGCAACCCCTTCGGCTTCCAGGCGACCGTCACGGCCGGCGTGGTGAGCGCCCTCGGACGCTCGCTGCGCTCCGAGACCGGGCGGCTCATCGACAACCTCATCCAGACCGACGCCGCCCTCAATCCGGGCAACTCCGGCGGGCCGCTCGTCACCTCCGCGGCAGAGGTCGTCGGCGTCAACACGGCGATCATCGCCCCCGCGCAGGGCATCTGCTTCGCGATCGGCATCGACACCGCGGTCTTCGTCGCCGGCAAGCTGATCAAGGACGGGCGCATCACCCGCGGGCGCATCGGTGTCGCCGGACAGACGGTGCCGATACGGCGCCGCCTCGTGCGCCACTTCGACCTGCCGCTCGAGACCGGCGTGCTGGTCGCCGGTCTCGAGCCCGGCAGCCCCGCGAAGAAGGCCGGGCTGCTGACCGGCGACCTCATCGTGGCCTTCGACGGGCAGCCGGTGCCCGACATCGACGCCCTGCACCGGCTGCTCACCGAAGCGACGGTCGGCACGCCCGTCGGCGTGAGCGTCCTCCGCCTCACCCAGCGGCGTGAGATCGCGGTCACGCCGGTCGCGGGCTGAGACTCCCGCACCGCACGGCCACGGCTGCGCTGGTCGTGTGCCACGGCCCCACGACGCAGCACCGCGGTCGCACGCTTGCCCTGCGGGGACGTCACAACGCGGGCGCTCACACGACCCTTGCATGCGGCATCTATACTGCGCACATGCCGATGTCGCTGAGCGCGATCCACTTCCTCGTCACGTACAGGTGCATCTACGCCTGCGACCACTGCTTCGTCTTCGGCGGGCCCGAGGCCGAAGGGACGCTCACGCTGGCCCGGCTGCGCGACGCCATCGACCAGACGGCCGACGTGCCGGCGATCGACACCGTCTACTTCGAGGGCGGCGAGCCGACGCTCTACTGGCCGATCGTGCTCGAGGCCGCGCGCTACGCACGGGCGCGCGGCCTCGACGTCGGCATCGTGACCAACTGCCACTGGGCCGAGTCGGTGGAGGACGCCACGGTCTGGCTCGCGCCGCTCAAAGAGCTCGGCATCGCCGACCTCTCGCTCTCGTCGTACGCGTACTTCGCCGAGGACGACAAGCTCGAGGAGCGCCTGCTCCGCAACGCCGTGCAGGCGGCCCTTGACCTCGGGCTGCCGATGGGCTTGCTCGAGGTCGGCGCCGAAGCGAAGCTCGACCTGCCGGGGGTCTGTACCGGCGACGTCGGCGAGATCATGTACAAGGGGCGGGCGGCCGTGGAGCTCGCCCCCGAGCGGGCGCGGCTGCACGGCCGCCCGCCCGGCGCCTTCAACGAGTGCCCTCACGAGGACCTCGTCGAGCCCGGGCGCGCGCACCTCGGCCCCGACGGCGAGCTGCAGCTCTGCCAGGGCGTCAGCGCCGGCAACGTGTGGCGCGACGGCCTGGCCGCCGTGGTCGAGCGCTACGACCCGCACGCCCTGCCGGTCGTGCGCGAGCTGCTCCGCGGCGGCCCGCTCGAGCTCGCCCACGCCTACGACGTCGCACCCGCGCGCGAGCGCTACGCCGATGCCTGCCACCTCTGCTTCGAGACGCGCCTCGCGCTGCGCGACCGCTTCCCCGACGTCCTTGCGCCGGCC
>DATHSP010000087.1:0-10864 GCA_035464075.1 Thermoleophilia bacterium
CGCCCGCAAAGCGCGCCTCGCGGCCGCCGAGCACGAGGCCCTGGACCGTGCGGCCGCCGAGGTCGCACCGGACCACGGCGCCCTGCTCCCCGAGGCGGAGATCGCCGAAGGCGCGCCGCCGCCGCTCCCGGCGGCGGGCGACGAAGCGGCGACGAAGCCGGCCCGCAAGAGGGGCCGGCGCGGCGGCCGCAAAGCTGCCGCCGAGGGCACCGAAGCCGAGGCGGGACGGTCTGCGGAAGCCGAAGCCGGGGGACACCCCGAGGCCGAGCCGTCGAGGCTCGAGGAGGCGAAGGTCGCCAAGCGCGCACGGGGTGCGAAGGCCGCGAAGGCCGAGAAGCCCGCCAAGGCTGAGAAGCCCGCGAAGGGCGCGAAGCCCACGAAGGTCGAGGCCGCCGAGGGTGTCAAGCCCGAGGGCGCGAAGCCCGCGGAGCGGCCCAAGCGCCGCGAGCGCGGCCGCCCCAAGGCGATCGTGCGCGAGAACGCCGAGCTGGCGGCGCGGCCGCCGAGCGACCGCGCGGCGGTCGGCGTCTCGGGCGCCGAGCCGGTCGAGCACAAGATCATCCTCGTCAGCGAGCAACGCAACGAGATCCGCGTCGCGCTGGTCGAGGACGGTCATCTGGCCGAGATGTACTTCGAGCGGCCGGGCAAGCCGTCGTACCTGGGCGACATCTACCGCGCCAAGGTCGAGAACGTCGTGCCGGGTATGGACGCCGCGTTCATCGACTTCGGACTCGAGAAGAACGGCTTCCTCTACGTGGACGAGGTCGAGACCGAAGAGGGCCGGCGACGCGGCCGCCGCATCGCCGACGTGCTCCGCCCCGGTCAGGAGATCACCGTCCAGGTCATGAAGGACCCGATGGGGAGCAAGGGCGCGCGCCTCACGACCCACCTCTCGCTGGCCGGGCGTTACCTGGTCTACGTCCCGGGCGGCAGCGGGGTCGGCGTCTCGCGCCGCCTCGGCCAGTCGGAGCGCGAGCGCCTGCGCGACGTCTCGAAGCAGCTCAAGCCGCGCAACGCCGGGCTCATCGTGCGCACCTACGCCCAGGGCAAGGGACTCGAGGATCTGCGCCGCGACATGCAGTACCTCTCGCGGCTGTGGTCGCGCTTGAAGAAGAAGGCCGAGACGGTCAAGGCTCCCGGTCTCATCTACGGCGAGGCCGACATCGCTCTCGAGGTCGCGCGCGACACGTTGAACGAGAGCTGCGAGCGCATGCTGGTCGACGACGAAAAGCGTTTCAAGGCGATCAAGGCGTACCTCGAGAAGATCGCCCCCGAGCTCGCCGGGCGGGTCGAGCTGTACACGGGCGCGGAGCCGCTCTTCGAGGCCCACGGGGTCGAAGAGCAGATCGCCCGCGCCCTGGAGCGCCGCGTGCCGCTGCCGAGCGGCGGCAACCTGGTCATCGACCACACCGAGGCGCTGACGGTGATCGACGTCAACTCGGGCCGCTTCACCAGCGGCCGGTCCCTCGAGGACACCATCCTGAGGACCAACATGGAGGCCGCCCGCGAGGTGGTGCGCCAGCTCCGCCTGCGCGACATCGGCGGGATCATCGTCATCGACTTCATCGACATGGCCCACGCGCGCAACCGCGAGGCTGTGCTGGCCAAGCTCGAGGCCGAGCTCGAGACCGACCGCACGAAGAGCTACGTGGTCGAGCTCTCCCCGCTCGGCCTCGTCGAGATGACGCGCCAGAACACGACCGACGGCGCCCGCGGGATCCTCACCCGCACCTGTCAGACGTGCATGGGGAAGGGCCGGGTGCTGTCGGAGGAGACCGTCGCGCTTGCGGTCGAGCGCCGCGTGCGCGTCCACGCCCGCAAGTCCAACGCCAAGGCCGTGCTCGTCGAGGTCAACCGCGGCGTCGCCGAGCGGCTCGAAGCCAACGGTCGCCTGAAGCTGCTCGAGAAGGAGACCAAGCGCCGCGTCTTCCTCGAGAGCTCGTCGACCGTGCCCGTCGACGGCATCCGCATCCTCGCCGAGGGCTCCGTGGCGCACGTGCAGGAGCTCCGTGTGCCGGTCAGCGAGGGTCAGGAGGTCGACCTCGAGCTCGAGTTCGCCCTCACCTACAGCCCGCGGGACGCCGTGGGCTACGTCGAGGGCTACATGGTGATCGTCGAGGGCGGCCGGCCCCACCTCGGCGAACACCGCCGGGTGCGCATCACGGCGACCGCACGCACCGGGGCCACGGCGGTGCCGGCGGGAGGGTCGCGTTGACAGCCCTCCCCGCGATTGACTACCATCATGGGCCGTTGTCCCGAGGGAGATCCTATGAAGCAGAGTGACGTCGCCTACGCCATCGTGCGCGTGGGCGGGCAGCAGTTCAAGGTGAGCACCGGCGACACCTTCGTCGTCGACCGCGTCGACGCCGAGGAGGGCAAGAGCCTCACCCTCGAGCCCCTGGCCGTGCGCACCGGCGACGGCGAGTACGACGCCGACGCCGCCCGCCACGCCAAGGTCAAGGTCAAGGTGACCGAGCACGTGCTCGGCGAGAAGATCCGCGTCTTCACCTACAAGCCGAAGTCGACCTTCAAGAAGACTCGCGGTCACCGCAGCCGGCTCTCGCGGCTGACCGTCGAGTCGATCACCTTGAAGGCTGAGAAGGAGAAGAAGAGTGGCGCATAAGAAGGGCGCCGGCACCAGCCGCAACGGCCGCGACTCCGAGTCCAAGCGTCTCGGCGTCAAGGTCTTCGCGGGCGAGGTCGTGCCGGCCGGATCGATCATCGTCCGTCAGCGCGGGACCCGCTTCCGCGCCGGCGAGGGCGCCGGGATCGGCGTCGATCACACCGTGTTCGCCAAGGTGGGCGGCCGCGTCGTCTTCGTCGAGAAGGCTGCCGGGCGCTTCGTCTCGGTCGTCCCCGAGGCCTGACCAGCGCCGGCGAGCGCCGGCCCGCCCGTCATGCTCGACAGGGCCAGCATCTGCGTGCTCGGCGGGCACGGCGGCGACGGCTCGGTCAGCTTCCGCCGTGAGAAGTACGTCCCCAGAGGGGGGCCCGACGGGGGCGACGGCGCCCCGGGCGGCGACATCGTGCTCGTCGCCACGCGCCAACTCCAGGACCTGAGCCACTTCCGTCACCGGCACCACTTCAAGGCGCCCGCCGGTGGCCACGGCCGTGGCGGCGGTCGGCGCGGCGCCGAGGGCGCCACCCTCGAGGTCGAGGTCCCGGTCGGGACCGAGGTCCGCGACGAGCAGGGGGCGCTGCTGGCCGACCTCGTGCACGAGGGCGCCCGCGTCCTCGTCGCCCGTGGCGGCGAGGGCGGCCGCGGCAACGTCTGCTTCAAGAGTTCGAGACGCCAGGCCCCCCGCTTCGCCGAGAAGGGCCTGCCGGGCGAGGAGCGCTGGCTCACGCTGACGCTCAAGCTGCTCGCCGACATCGGTCTCGTCGGGCTGCCCAACGCGGGCAAGTCGTCGCTGCTCGCGGCGCTGACCCGGGCGCGGCCGCGCGTCGCCGCCTACCCCTTCACCACCCTCGAGCCCAACCTCGGCGTGCTCGAGCTCGACGAGGCCCGCGCGGTGATCGCCGACATCCCCGGGTTGATCGACGGGGCCAGCGGCGGAGCGGGCCTCGGGCACCGTTTCCTCGCCCACGTCGAGCGCACCTCCGTGCTCGTGTACGTCGTCGACGGCTCTGAGGGCGCGGCGGCGGCGTTGGATGCCGTCGAGACCGTGCGTCGGGAGCTCGACGCCTTCGCCGCGGCACTGACCGAGCGGCCCGCCCTGATCGCCGTGAACAAGGCCGACCTGATGGACGGGACGGCGCGTGACGACGTGGCGCTGGCGCTGGCTGCCCTCGCCTGGCCGCGCGCCGTGGTCGCCGTGTCGGCGACGAGCGGCGAGCACCTCGAGGCGCTGGTCGCCGAGCTCGACGCGCTGGTGGCGGCGACCCGGCGCGATGTGGCCGCCGCGGCCCGTTCGGTGACCGACGCCACCGCGGCTGCCGTCCTGCACCCCGGCGCCGAGCGACTCGAAGCGTTCACGGTCTCCCGCGAGGAGGCCGGCTATCGGGTGCGCGGCATCGCCCTCGAGCGGCTGGTCGGCAAGGCCGACATCGAGAACCCGGAGGCGCTCGCCTACCTGCAGGAGGTGATCGAGCGCGCCGGCCTCAACGCCGCCCTGCGACGGGCCGGCGCGGAGCCCGGCGACACCGTCCTGGTGGGCGAGCGCGAGTTCGAGTTCGCCTGACGGGCGGCGGTCGTCCGCGCGCACCCCGTGGTACGCTTGGCCGCGGTTCGAGCGAGGAGGGTGGAGCGTGAAGGTCGACGAGCTGTGCACCGCGGCGCAACGCGCGGCGCGTGAGCTTGCCGCGCTGCCGCGCGAGCGCAAAGACGCGGCCCTGCAGGGCGTCGCCGAGGCCCTCGAGCGCCGCGCCGCCGAGATCCTGCGCGAGAACCAGGAGGACCTGCGCCTTGCTCGCGCCCAGCGGCAGCCCGACGCCCTGATCGACCGCCTGCTGCTCGACGAGGACCGCCTCGCCGAGGTGGTCGCCGGGGTGCGCGCCGTGGCCGCGCTGCCCGACCCCGTCGGGCGCGTCGACGACGGCTGGCGCCTGCCGAACGGGCTCGAGCTGCGCAGGGTCCGCGAGCCCCTGGGCGTGGTCGCCGTCATCTACGAGGCGCGGCCCAACGTCACCGTCGACGCCGCGGCGCTCTGTCTGAAGACGGGCAACGCCGTGGTGCTGCGCGGCGGCACGGCGGCCAAGCACTCGAACCGTCTCCTCGCCGAGGCCGTCCAGGGGGCGGTCATCGAGGCGGGGCTGCCACGGGCGGCCATCGGCTGGCTCGGGCCCGACCGCGCCGAGCTCGACGAGCTGCTCCTGCAGAGGGGCCTCGTCGACGTCGTGATCCCGCGTGGCGGCGAGACCCTCAAGGACTACCTGCTCGAGCACAGCCGCGTCCCCGTGATCTACGCCGCCGGCGGCAACTGCCACGTCTACGTCGACGCGAGCGCCGACGTCGAGATGGCGACGCGCATCATCGTCAACGCCAAGTGCCAGCGGCCCGGCGTCTGCAACGCCGCCGAGACGCTGCTCGTGCACCGCGACATCGCGCCCGCCTTCCTGCCCGGCGCCGTCGCCGAGCTCAAGCGGCGAGGCGTCGAGCTGGTCGTCGACAAGGCGACGGCCGACCTGCTCGACGACGGCGACCTCAAGCGCGCGAACCGCACCCACTACGAGACCGAGTTCCTCGGTCCCAAGCTGGCGGTGCGCACCGTCGCCGGGCTCGACGAGGCGCTCGAGCACATCGCCACGTACGGCACGCGGCACTCGGAGGCGATCGTCACCAGCGAGCTCGCCGCGGCACGACGGTTCGCGCGCGAGGTCGATGCCGCCTGCGTCTACGTCAACGCCTCGACGCGCTTCACCGACGGCGCCGAGTTCGGCCTCGGCGCCGAGATGGCCATCTCCACGCAGAAGCTCCACGCCCGCGGCCCGATCGGCCTCGAGCAGCTGACCTGCGTGAAGTACGTGGTCTGGGGCGAGGGTCAGATCAGAGGATGAACGCTCCCGTACGCCGGCGCCGCGTCGGAGTGCTGGGCGGCAGCTTCAACCCGCCGCACCTCGGCCATCTCGTCATCGCCTCCGAGGCGTGCTATCAGCTCGGCCTGGAGCGCGTCGTCTTCGTGCCCGCGGCCGACCCGCCGCACAAGACGGTGGCCGACGCGACGCCGGCCGCGGTCCGCGTCGAGATGGCCAGGCTGGCGATCGCCGGCGACGAGCGCTTCACCGTGTCGACCGTCGAGCTGGACCGGGGGCTCAAGTACACGGTCGACACGCTGCGCGCCCTCGCCGAGGAGTACGAGGGCGCCGAGCTGATCTTCATCATGGGCTCCGACTCGCTGCTGCAGTTCGAGACCTGGCACGAGCCGCAGGCGATCCTCGAGCTCTGCCGGCTCGCCGTCGCGGTGAGACCCGGCGACGACGAGCGGCGGCTCGACGCGGTCGCCGCCGGCCTCGGCCGGCGTCGCGCCCTCGTGCTGCGCACGCCGCTGATCGCCGTCTCCTCGACTGACCTGCGCGGCCGGGTGCGCATGGGTATGCCGCTCACCTACCTGGTGCCGCGCGCGGTCGAGGACTACGTGCAACGGCACGACCTCTACGTGGTGCGGTGATCGGCGCCGCCGAGGCCGAGGCGCGGCTCGCCGGCATGTCGGAGAAGCGCGCCGCCCACGCGCGACGCGTCGCCGGCGCGTGCACAGACCTGGCCGCGCGCTTCGGCGCCGACGTCGAGTCGGCGCGGCTCGCCGGGCTCCTGCACGACTCCTGTCGCGAGTGGGCCCCCGAGGCGCTGCTCGCGGCCGCGACGCGCCACGGGATCCCCGTCGGTCCGCTCGAGCGCGCCCAGCCCGTGGCCCTGCTGCACGGCCCCGTGGCGGCGGCCGAGCTGGCCGCGGCCGGCCTCGACGACGCGGCCGCGCGGGCCATCGCCCTGCACACCGTGGGCGGCGCCGGGATGACGACGCTTGAGAAGTGCCTCTACCTTGCCGATTTCTCTGAACCGGGGCGGGTGTTCCCCGGCGTGGACGAGGTGCGCCGGCTGGCGGAGACCTCGCTCGACGACGCGGTCGCTGAGGCCGCGCGCATGAGTCTCGCGGCCGTCCTGCGCAAGGGACGGGGAATCGCCCTCGGCGGCGTCGAACTCTACAACGAGCTCAATGACAGACTCGGGCGGCTATAGGGTCACAAGACTGAAGGAGCGGCGGCGCGGGAGGCTGCGTCGCTGGCAGTCGCTCACGCTCTACGTGCTGGCCGCGGTGGTCGCCCTCGGGGCCATCGTCGGGGCGCTGCGCCTCGCCGGGTGGATCGCCGGGGGCGACGGGGCGGCGGCCGAGGAGAAGGGCTACCTCCTCACGATGACGTTCGGCGTCGGCGAGGCCGGGCGCGCCCCGATGGGCCTCCTCACCCTGCGCGCCGGCGACGACGCCTTCGACGCCTGGACGCTGCCGCGCTCCCTGCTGCTCTCGGGCCCCCAGGGCGAGTACATCATGGCCGGCGACGACTTCGACCACCCCGAGTTCGCCGCCGATCTCGGCCGCGTGCTGCAGCTGCCCGTCGAGCACGTCGCCCGGCTGCCGCTCTCGGCGCTCGCCGAGCTGGCCGGCGACGAGCGCCTCGTGTTCACCCTCGAGGAGCCGGCGACGGTGGAGGTCGAGGGCATCGGGCGCACCTACGAGGGCAGGGTGCGCCTGCCCGCGGACCAGCTCGTCGACGTGCTCGGCGCCGGCGGGGAGGAGGACGAGGCCCGCGTGGCCTTCGACGCCGCCCTCCTGCGCGCCGTCTTCGACGCCGCCGCGGCGCGCCCGGAGGCCGAGCTGGCGGCCTCGGTCGACGCCGTCGCGGCCCAGGCCGGCGACGAGCAGGAGCTCGTGCACGACGCGCTCACCGAGCTGGTCAAGGGGGAGACGTTCATCACCGCGCTGCCTTCGGAGGGGCGCATCGCCGAGGGCCAGTTCGCACTCGTCCCCGATCCGGAGCGCATCCAGGCGGCCATCACACGCCGCGCCCCCGGCTACGACGCGCCGTACACAGTGCTCGTGCGCAACGGGAGCGGCGAGCTCGGCATCGGCGACCTCGTCGTCCAGCGGCTCGCGGTGCTCGACGTCGAGCTCCCGCCGCCCGACAACGCGGACTCCTTCGACTACCGTGAGACGCAGATCCAGGCCTCGGCGGGGAGCCTCGGAGTGGCCCGTGAGATCCGTGCTATACTCGGCCGCGGCGTCGTGCTCCGCGGCGCCCAGCTCCCGCCCGACACCATCATCGTGGTCGTCGGCTCCGACCTCCAGGCAAAGGACTTGCAGTAGCAGAGGACGCACAGCTCGACGCCGCCCGGGCCCTGGCACTCGACATCGCCGGCCTGGCGACCGGCAAGAAGGCCGCCGACGTCACCGTCCTCGCGATGAGCGAGGCCGTCAGCTACACCGATTTCTTCGTCCTCGCGACCGGCGCCACCACCCGTCAGACCAAGGCCATCGCCGACGGCATCCTCGAGGGGCTACGTGCGACGCGGCGGCCGGCGCGCACCGAGGGTGAGCGCGAGGCCGAGTGGGTCCTCCTCGACTTCATCGACGTCGTCGTGCACGTGTTCACGCCGGCGGCGCGCGAGTTCTACCGCCTCGAGGTGCTGTGGGGCGACGTCCCGCGGGTACCCCTGGGCGGCGACGAGACCGGCACGGGCGGCACGCCCGCCCGCCGCGACGCCGCCGAGAACGCCTGACCCCGGCACGCCGCGCCGCCTCCGAGGGCGCCCGGCGCCCGCCGCGCCGCCATCGGGAACGCCCGACTCCGGCGCGCCGCGCCGGCACCGAGAACGCCCACGCCCGGCGAGCCGCCCGCCTCAAGGCTCTCTCGTGACGCTCGCGGACCTTGCGACGGCAGGGGCTGTGCTCTAGAATACGAACGTATGTTCGTACCCACACGCGCACTCCTGCACGTCGACATGGACGCCTTCTTCGCCGCCGTCGAGCAGGCGCGGCGCCCCGAGCTGCGCGGCCTGCCCGTGGTGGTCGGCGGCGAGCGCGGCGGCCGCGGTGTCGTCTCCACCTGCTCGTACGAGGCACGCGCCTTCGGAGTGCGTACGGCGATGCCCATCGGGCAGGCCGAGCGGCTCTGCCCGCAGGCCGTCTTCCTGCCGGTCGACATGGGGGCGTACGTCGCCGCCCACCACCGGCTGGTCGAGCTCTTCCGCGGCGTCACCGACCTCGTCGAGGTCGTGTCGATCGACGAGGCCCGCCTCGACGTCACCGGCTGCCGGCTCCTCTTCGGGCCGCCGCGTACCATCGCCCGCCGCCTGCAGGAGCAGGTCCACGACACCTGCGGCCTCGGCTGCTCGATCGGCATCGGCCCCAACGTGCTGCTCGCCAAGCTCGCCGCCGAGCTCGCCAAGCCGGGCGGCATCGGCGAGCTCGCCGATGCCGACGTCCGCGGCCGCCTGCGCGACCTGCCGGTCGCCGAGCTCCATGGTGTGGGGCCGGTCACGCAGGAGCGCCTCGCCGCCCTCGGCCTCACCACCGTCGGCATGCTGCAGGACGTCCCCTTCGCCGTGCTCGCCGCGGCCTTCGGGCGCGGCGCCCACGGCCTTCGCCAGCTCGCCTTCGGGCGCAGCGTGGCGACGCTGCGGCGCACGCCGGCGGCGCCCAAGTCGGTCGGCCACGAGACCACGTTCGCCGAAGACGTCAACGACATCGGGACGCTGCGCCGCACGCTGGTCGCCCTCGCCGACCGGGCCGCCGCCGACGCGCGCCGCCACGGGCTCGCTCCGTACACGGTCACCGTCAAGGTCCGCTTCAGCACCTTCCACACCGTCACGCGGCGGCGCACCTTCGGGCGCTCGCTGGCGACCGCCCCGGCGGTCGCCGCCGCCGCGCTCGAGCTCCTCGACGAGCTCGCCGTCGGGGCGCGCTGGGTCCGTCTCCTGGGCGTCGTCGTGAGCTCGTTCCGGCACGGCGCCTTCCAGCTCACGCTCGACGACGGCTGGCGCGAGGTCGCGCTCGCCGAGGCGGTCGATCGCGTGCACCGGCGCTACGGGTCCCGGGCCCTGCGCCTGGCCGGAGGCCTGACCGACCCGCCCGTCGCGCGCGCGTGAAGCGCGCCGCTCCTGTGCTAGACTCCTTGACTCTGGACTCACGCCATGAGGCGCTCGCCTGCCCGTCGCCGGCGGGCGCCGTCCGACCACGAGGAGAAGGCACGTGAACGACCCAGCGAAGATCAGGAACGTCGCCCTTGTCGGCCACCGCGGCACCGGCAAGACCTCGCTCTTCGAAGGGCTGCTCTACAAGGCGGGGGTGACCAACCGGCTGGGCCACGTCGCCGACGGCACCACCGTCTCCGACTGGGACGACGACGAGAAGCGCCGCCAGCTCAGCCTGTCGGCCGCGCTGGCCCACGTCGAGCGCGGCGGGCTCACGTTCAACTTCGTCGACACGCCCGGCGACTCGAGCTTCCTGGCCGACGCCATCGCCTCGGTGCACGTGGTCGAGACGGCGCTCATGGTCGTCAACGCGGTGCTCGGCGTCGAGGTGCAGACCGAGCGCCTGTGGGCGCGCGCCGCCGAGCGCGGCCTCGCGCGCCTCTTCTTCTGCAACATGCTCGACCGCGAGCGCGCCGACTTCGACACCGCCGTCGGCGCCCTGCAGGAGGCCTTCGGCCAGCAGGTCGTCGCCGTGCACCTGCCGATCGGGCGCGAGCACGAGCTCAGCGGGGTCGTCGACCTGCTCGCCATGAAGGCCTACACCTACGCCGACGGCAAGGCGCAGGCCAGCGACGTGCCGGCCGAGCTCGCCGACGCGGCGGCCGCGGCGCGCGACAAGCTCGTCGACGCCGTGGCGAGCACCAACGACGACCTCGCCGAGAAGTACCTCATGGAGGAGGAGATCGGCGAGGCCGAGCTCAAGCAGGCCTTCGCCGACGCCGTCGCCGGCGGGCAGATCTACCCGGTCGCGGCCGGTTCGGCCACCCACCTGATCGGCGTCGACCTGCTGCTCGACCTGCTCGCCCTCGCGCCGGCGCCGTCCGCCGTGCCGGCGCCCGTGGCCGCCGGCGCCGACGGCGCCGAGGTCGTCCTCGAGAGCGACGCCGAAGCGCCGGTCGCGGCCTTCGTCTTCAAGACCCTCGCCGATCCCTTCAGTGGTCACATCAACGTCTTCCGCGTGTTCCGGGGCACGCTCGCCGGCGACAGCACGGTGGTCGTCACTCGCGACGGCCACAAGGAGCGGCTCGGTCAGCTGCTCAAGTCGCAGGGCAAGGACACGAAGCCGGTCGACGCGCTGGTCGCGGGAGACATCGGCGCCGTGGCCAAGCTCAAGGTCGTCGTGACCGGCGACGCGCTCTGCGCCGAGGGGTCGCTGGTCACCCTCCCCTAGATCGAGTTCCC
>DATHSP010000088.1:0-2079 GCA_035464075.1 Thermoleophilia bacterium
CGACACGGTCGGGGCGGCGTTCGCTGCGCGGGGCTGAGACGACGCGGTATCGAGCCGTCTCCGAGAGAGCGCGTGAGTCCCGGGCTCGCAACGGCGAGCCCGGGCCTCACGCGCGTCCGCTCACAGCCGGGCCTCAGAGGAAGAGCACGAGGCTGGCGGCCATGACGGCCATGCCGGCCGCCAGCCCGCCCATCGCCAGGTGGTGCTCGCCGTACTCCTGTGCCGTCGGCAGGAGCTCGTCGAGCGAGACGTAGACCATGATGCCGGCGACGAAGGCGAAGAGCACGCCCATCGCCATGTCGCCCAGGAAGGCGCGTAGCAGGAAGTAGCCGACGATTGCCCCGATGGGCTCCGAGAGGCCGCTCGCCGCCGAGAGCACGAACGCCTTACGGCGGCTTCCCGTGGCGTAGTAGATGGGGATGGACACGGCGATGCCCTCGGGGATGTTGTGGATCGCGACCGCCATCGCGATGGTCAGTCCGAGCGCCGTGTCCTGCATCGCGGCGACGAAGGTCGCGAGGCCCTCGGGGAAGTTGTGGAGGCCGATCGCGAGAGCCGACATCATGCCCA
Source organism: Thermoleophilia bacterium (assembly GCA_035464075.1). GTDB lineage: Bacteria > Actinomycetota > Thermoleophilia > UBA2241 > UBA2241 > UBA2241. The sequence goes on from DATHSP010000088.1 coordinate 571, forward strand.
TGCGCAGCAGGCGCTTGTCCTGGGGGATGTCGGCCGGCGACTCCGGCATCTCCTCGACGCGCCGTGCCTCGTGCGGGTTCTCGTAGGAGGGCACGAGGCGGTCGATCAGGGCGATGAGCCCGATGCCCGTGAAGAACATGAGGAGCGCCAGCCAGCCGGCGGCGTCGCCGTCGAGCTCCTCGGCCAGGGCGTCCTGTCCCTTGGGCAGGATCTCGACCAGCGAGACGTAGATCATCACCCCGGCCGAGAAGCCGAGGGCGATCGAGAGCAGGCGCGTGTTGGTGCGCTTGGCGAAGAGCGCGATGACGCTGCCGATCGCCGTGGCGAGCCCGGCGAAGAGCGTGAGGAGGAAGGCCTGGAGGACCACGGGCGTTACGCGGCGGGCGGGACCCGGCCGAGCTCCGCGGCGAGGGCGGCGATGTGCGCCGGCGTGGTGCCGCAGCAGCCGCCGACGAGGCCGGCTCCCCGGGAGGGGAAGCCGGCGACCACGGCGGCGAAGTGCTGCGGCGTCTCGTCGTAGACCGTGAGCTCGCCCTCGAGGCGCGGCTGGCCGGCGTTGGGCTGCGCCAGCACCGGCAGGCCGGCGGCCGCGTGCAGGTCGGCGACCAGGTCGCCCATGGCGTCGGCGGTGATGCTGCAGTTGCAGCCGACCAGCGTGACCCCGGCGTCGAGCAGCGCCTCGCACGCCTGCTGCGGGCTCACGCCCATCATCGTCCGGTAGCCGCGCGCCGCGGGCTTGTAGGTCATCGAGCAGCAGACGGGGCGGCCGCGCGAGGCGGCGACCGCCGCCTCGGCGGCGGCGAGCGCCTCGCCGAGGTCGAACATCGTCTCCATGTGCAGCAGGTCGACGCCGCCTCGTACGAGGGCCTCGGCCTGCTCGGCGAAGGCCTCGCCGAGCGCCGCCGGGTCGGCGTCGCCGAGCGGCGGCAGCATGAGCCCCGTGGGGCCGATGTCGCCGGCGACGAGGCGGCCGGGGAACTCGCGGTCGCGCAGCGCGACTGCGAGCCGCGCGGCCGCCTCGCTCAGGCCCGCCGCACGGCCGCCGAGGCCGTGGGCCTGGAGCTTGGGGCGCGTGCCACCGAAGGTGTTGGTGTGCACGAGGTCGGCGCCGGCGGCGAAGTAGTCGCGGTGCACGGCCTCGACGATGTCGGGGCGGTCCCGGTTCCAGAGCTCGGGAGGGGTGCCGCCGGGTACGCCGCGGGCCATCATCTGGGTGCCCATCGCGCCGTCGAGCAGCAGGGTGCGCTCGGCCGCCAGGGTCCGCAGGTCCACGGTCACCTCCTCGTCGCCGCCGGCGGGACGAGGCGATTGTACCAGCGGGCGGGGTCGCAGCGGGCCAACGGAGGCGCCGAGCCGACGGAGGCGCCTCGGGGGGTGACCCCCTACTCGGCCGCCGCCTTCTCGGCGAGCTCTTGCGTGAGCCGTGTGGCGTCGCGGCGCGGCACGCCGAGGCAGACGTGCAGGGCGGCGGCGGCGTCGCGGCGCGAGAGGCCGCGCGCGAGCAGTGCC
>DATHSP010000089.1:0-6348 GCA_035464075.1 Thermoleophilia bacterium
GAGGCTCCGCCGCCCGTCCCCCTCATGCTGACAGGGTGAGGAGCGTCAGGCGGGCGTCACTCGGTGACTGCCTTGCCCTTCTCCTTCTTGGTCGCGGTCTCCTCCGCAACGGGCTCCTCGGGCTGCACCTCGGCCTCGGGCCCGACTGGGGCGATCTCGTCGCCCGTGCGGTCGGCGTCGCAGTCGCCGTCACCGGAAGGCTCCACAACAGGGCCGAACGAAATGGCCGGCACCTCACCGGCGTTGGCAGTCGCGGCCTCTGTCGTGGCCTTGACGGCCCATGCATCCTCACTGGGCTCGCCTTCGCCGGTGCTGAGAGCCTTGACGGTGAAGGTGCCGCCGTCGCCGCTGCCTTCCGCGGCGCCGGTCCTGTCGCCGACGAGCGAGGCGACGCTGTCCCTGACCGAGGCGGACGCCGCGGTCGCCATCACGAGGACGGTGACGAGGACAAGGGTGATGATCCAGAACGTGCGCATTGGCTTCCTCCAAGTTGGAAGGAACGGGGGCTACGGCCGGTCCGTACGTCGTTCTTAACGGAAGTGCCGGGCGACTCCTTGACCGATGGGCGGTGTCTGTTTCGCAAACAGACAACGCTTCGTGCGCGCGGGCCTCGGCTTGGGGCTCCCGGCGTCGCGTGACAGACTGGCGGCCGGGCGACTCCAAGTCCGGCTCGGGGGCGCGCGCCAAGGTATCCGGGCGCGCGCCGCGAAGCCGTCCCGTGGCATGCCGGCAGGAGGGAGGCACTGCTCGTTGACGATCAACGCACTGAACGACGGTAGGCGATGCGGCGCGGCGAGCCCGGAGGGCGGGCCGCGCCCGTGAGCGAGCGCACGCGCAGGCTGGCCCTGGCGGCCGTCTTCATGGCCACGGCGACCGCCGTCTCGCGGGTGGTCGGTCTGGGCCGCGAGGTCCTGGTCGCCGGTGTCTACGGTGTCGGCGCCGACTACAACGCCTTCGTGTCGGTGTCGGCGGTGCCCAACGTGATCCGCCAGCTCTTCGCCGACGCCGCCATCAGCGCCGCCTTCGTCCCCATCCTCGTGGCCCTGATCACCGCCGGCGACACCACCCGCGCGCGGCGGGTCACCGGCGCGCTGCTCGGGTTCATGCTCGTTCTGGTGGGGGCGGCCACCGTCGTGCTGCTCGTGGCCGCGGGACCCATCGTCCGCGCCGTGTACCCCGAGCTCACGACGACCGCTGCGGAGACGGCCGCGGCCGTCGAGTACCTGCGGATCATCGGGCCGACGATCCTCGTCCTCTCGCTCGCCGGGGTGATCACGGGAGTGCTGTTCGCCCACGAGCGCTTCGTCATGCCCGCCGTCGTCAGCATCGTCTGGAACCTCGTCATCATCGTCTTCGTCTCGCTCTGGCACTCCTCGTGGGGCGTGCCGGCGCTCGCCTGGGGCACCCTGGCCGGCACGGTCGCCGAGCTCGCCCTACTGGCCTGGGCCATGCGCGCCATCGGCGAGCCGCTGCGCATCAACTTCCACTTCGGCGATCCGCACCTGCGCCGCGTCCTCGGCCTGATGGTGCCCATCGCCATCACCCTCGGGATCGTGAACTTCAACGCCCTCGTCGACCTCTACTTCGCGCAGTACGTGAGCAGCAGCGCCGCCGCCGAGCTTCACTACGCGTTCCGGCTGTACACCCTGCCGCAGGGCATCTTCGCCGTCACCATCGGGACCGTTCTCTTCCCGTCCCTCTCGCGCTTCATCGCCCAGCACGACGCCGGGCGCTTCCGCGACACGCTCTCGACGGGCATCCGGCAGACCGTCTTCGTCTCGCTGCCGTTCGTCGCCTGGTTCATGGTGCTGGCCGCACCGATCGTGCGTGTCGTCTTCCAGCGGCAGGCGTTCTCGGCGGGCGACACGACCGCCGTCGCCTCCGTCCTCATCGCCCTGGCCGTCGGCCTGACCTTCGCCAACGTCAACATGCTGTTCACCCGCAGCTTCCAGAGCATGCAGCGCGTGTGGCTGCCGCTCTACGTCGGGCTGGCGAACCTCGTGCTGAACGCCGGGCTCATCCTGGTGTTCATCGGGCCGCTGGGCACGGCGGGCATCGGGCTTGCGACCTCCCTGGTCTCGGTCTTCAGTACCGCCGTGCTCGCCTACCTGTTGCGGCACCGGATCGGAGGCGAGGAGGGCCGCCGGATCGGGGCGGCGACGGGCAAGGCGCTGGCCTGCGCCGCGGTCCTCGCCGCCGTCGCGGCGACGACGTGGTGGGTGCTGGACGGCGTGGTCGGCGACAGCTTCTTCGAGGTGCTCGCCGCCCTCACGCTGGCGGTCGCGGTGAGCGGCGCCGCCTACGTGGGCGCCGCCCGGCTGCTGCATGTGGAGGAGATGGGTCTCGTCTGGAGCGTCGTGCGCCGGCGCGTACGGCGGGCCGAGGAGAGCGGGTGACGGGGGCGGCGGCAGAAGCGACGGCCGGATGAGCGGCGGCCCCCGCCGCCCCGACGACCTCCGCGTCTATCGCAGTGCCGGGAGGGACCGCCGGCGGTGGCTCGGCGGCGTCGCCGCGGTCGCCGTGCTGGCGTCGGCCCTCGCCGCCGGGGCCTGGGCGTGGAGCGCGGGCGGCGGGTCCGGCGACGCCGAAGTCGGGGCCGCTCCTGCCCCCTCGCCATCGTCAGTCGCCGCGGCGAGCCTCTCGCCGTCGCCGTCCCCGACGGCCACGGCGACGCCGCTGAAGGTCATCGAGATCGGCTGGGTCGGCGACACGACGCCGGGGTCGAAGTACGGGCTGCCGCCGGACGGTGGGCGCCCCCTCTTCGCGCGGGTGCGCGACCAGCTTCGCGCCCCGGACCTGATGATCGCCAACCTCGAGGGGACGTACTCCGAGGGCGGCCCGTCCAAGTGCGACGACAGTGACTCGAAGGTCTGCTTCGCGTTCCAGGCGCCGCCCTCGTGCGCCGAGGCCCTCCCGTGGGCGGGCATCGACCTCGTGAGCCTCGCCAACAACCACACCAACGACTACTTCGCGAGCGGGCTCGAGCAGACGAAGGCCGCGCTCGAGCGCAACGACGTGGAGTACACCGGTCTGCCCGGCCAGGTGACCGTCGTGCGCGTCGACGGCGTCCGCGTCGCCGCCCTCGGCTTCTCGCCCTACTCGTGGAACCAGAGCCTCCTCGACATCCCCGCCGCCGAGGCGCTCGTGCGCCGCGCCGCCAAGAAGGCCGACGTCGTGGTCGTGCTGATCCACGCCGGCGCCGAGGGCGCCGACGAGACGCACACCCCCGAAGGGACCGAGTACGCCTTCGGTGAGAACCGCGGCGACTCCCGCGCCTTCGCGCACGCGGCCGTGGACGCCGGCGCTGATCTCGTGCTGGGCTCGGGGCCCCACGTGATCCGCGGGATCGAGCGCTACCGTGGCAAGCTGATCGCCTACTCGCTGGGCAACTTCGCCGCCTGGCGCACCTTCGGGACCGGCGGCACCCTCGGGCTCTCCGGCCTGCTCACCGTCAAGGTCGACGAGAACGGCCGCGTCCGCGGAGGGCGCTGGCTGTCGCTGCGCCTCGAGCCGCACGGGGTGCCCGAGGTCGACTCGAGTCACGCCGCGGCGCGTCTCGTCCGACGGCTCTCGGACGAGGACTTCGCGAAGACCTTCCGGATGGACGCGAAGGGGAACTTCACGGTCCCCTGACGGCCGCGCGCGTGGTCGCGGCTCCACGGTCGTGTGGGAGTCGAAGGCCACGCGGGGGCGATCTGCCGCCGGTGCCCTGCGTTTCGCGGCCGGTCCGTCGCGGGTAGACGGCCGTCGCGCCCGGCGGCTGCGCGCTGCCGCCGAAGTGCGCGGCAAGACTGCAGTAGGGGCCCGACACAGGGAGACGACCATGATCGTGACGACCACACCGACCATCGAGGGCAAGCCCATCGTCGAGTACAAGGGGCTCGTCAGCGCGACGGCGATCCACGGGATCCACGTGGGCAAGGACTTCCTCGCCGCGGGGCGCAACCTCGTGGGCGGTCGATCGAAGACCTACGAGAACGAGCTCGACAAGGGTCAGTCGGAGGCGATCGCCGAACTGGAGTCGGCGGCCGCCGCCCTCGGCGCCAACGCGATCGTCGGCGTCACCCTTGACATCGAGGCGCTCGGCCAGTCCGGCAACATGCTCATGGTCAGCGCGACCGGCACCGCAGTAGTCGTCTAGCAGGCGCAGCGCGCTGAAGTTCGAGGCGGGGCGCCGGCCCGTTCCTGGGCCGGCGCCCCGCCTCGCATCAGGCGCGGGCCAGAGGGCGCAGTGTCAGCCTTCCCTGGGTCCCTTGTCCGCCGCGTGCTCCCTGGTTCGCTCGTGCTTCTCGGGCGTGACAAGTGCTGTGCCGGCGGGTGGCGCGCCGCCGAACGGGCCGCCGACGGCTCCCTGTACCTTGACCGGCGCGTCGGCTCCTGCGGCCGGGGCGGCGATGCTGGGCAGGTGCGGCTTGCCGGCGAGCAGGTCGTAGAACGCGGTGCGCCAGGCTCGCCAGGTCCTGTTGACGCGGTCTTCCCGGCGCTGCGCCTTGGCCATCCGCTTCGGCCTGTGGCTGTAACGCCGATGGGCCCACGGCGAGCCCGGTCGCGCCACGCGGATCGCGCCCACCAGCCCGACGAGCGGGATGAAGACGGCGAAGAACCCGGTCCAGAGCTTGCCCTTGAGCAGGCAGATCACCGCGAGGCCGACGTCGATCACGATGACCAGGGCGATCATCGCGTCGGCGGCGAGGCTCGAGGCCTCCACCGTGAACGCGTTGCCCAAGGGGGCCTGACCGAGGACGAGCAGAAAGCCGACGCACAGAGCGACGATCACCGCGTCGACCGAGAGACGGCCCTCCCTGGTCCAGTAGACGTCCTGCAGGCGCAGGATGAGGGCGAACTCGTCGAGAGTGAGCCCGACGCCGGCGCCGAAGGCGAAGGCGAGAAGCTGCAGCCACAGGCCCTGGGGCTGCGCCGCGATGAGGCCGAGGCCGCTCGCGACCATGCCCACGACGCCGATGACCATGTGGTGGACGTGGAGGCCGCCGCCGGACTCGATGTCGTGGAACCACCAGCTGACGTTGGCGCGGATGAGGCGCGTGTTGACGCGCACGAAGAGGAAGGTGAGCAGCAGGCCGAGCGTGAACGCGGCGATGGCCGCGCGGCCGGGGCCGAGCACGCCCTCGCCGATGGCCTCGACGGCGAGCAGGGTCACCGGGGCTCCTCGTCGTCTGAGGCGCCCGCGTCGCCGGCGCGATCGAGAGCTGCCGGGCCGGCGGGGCGGCCGGACACCGACGTCTTCGGCGACGGTCGCTCGCGTGCGGCGCCGGAGGCGTCTTGCGTGTCGTCGGTGCGCATCCGCGCAACCCTACCAGCGAGCCCGCTGCGACGCTGGCTGGGCGCAGTCGGTGGTGTGCGTGGCGACGAGCCCACGATGCCGACCACGAGGTGCCGCGCCTCTCGTCGGTCTAGTCATCGGCCTCCTCGCCGCCCGGGTGGCAGCTGACGCAGTCCCCCAACTGGCTGAGGCGCCGCCCTTCGTGCTGCTCGAGGACCTTGGTTCTGTTGTGCTCGTGACACCCGTAGCACGTGTAGCTGTTCGTCCTCTTCGGGTGACAGGTGGCGCAGCTCGCCACGCGCTCCTCGCTGCCGTGATCGAGCGGGAAGACGGAGTGATCGAAGGTCACATCGTCCCAGCTTTCGGCGGTGTGGCAGTCGCCGCACGCTCGCCCGTACGCCCCGTCGTGCTCGTCGTCCTTGCGGTGGCATGAGTAGCAGTCGCGCGGCGTCGCCTTCAGATCCGCGGCAGAGCGAGCGCCGGCGTGGCACCCCGTGCAGTCCACGCCGGCGTGGCCGCCGGTGAGCTCGAACCCGGTCGTATCGTGGTCGAAGCCGGCTCCGTCGCGACCGCTGCCGTCGTGGCACGGGAGGCAGTCTCCGCCCCAGGTGGCCGTGTGCCGGCGCATGAACGCGGCGTCGAGCTCGGCGTGACAGTCGGCGCAGGCTGCAAGGTCGAACGGCGCCCAGCCGTCGCGGTGGCAGTCGCCGCAGGCGACCGGGTCGCCCTCCTCCGCGCGCTCGTGCGTGGCGAGCGAGAACCCGGTCACCGCATGGGGGAACGCCTCCGCGTCGAGGGCGGTGAGCGCCCCCCGCGGACCGCCGTGCTCGGGGTGGCAGCCGCGGCAGGTGGGCGCGTCCGCGGTGCCGGCCAGTCGACCGTGCAGCCCCTCGCCCTCCGCGATCCGATCGCCGATGCCCTCGTGACAGTCGAGGCAACGGTCGGCCATGGTCGCGGCGCTCCAGGGCGCCGGGTGGCAGGCGCCGCAGTCGGTCTCCAGCGCGGCGTGACTGGTGACTCCGCCCAGGGGCGCGGCCGCCGCGGCCGCGTTGAGGGGTGCGGGGGGG
>DATHSP010000090.1:0-3040 GCA_035464075.1 Thermoleophilia bacterium
ACCCCGACGGCTTCGACCACGCCGGCGCGTGGCGGATGTGGCGGGCGGTCGTCGGCCGCTACCTCGGCCTCCACGACGAGCCCGACGAGGCGCCGCCCGTCGCTCGGTCATCGGCACGCGGGCTTGACAGGCGCGAGTTAAACGGTCATTGAGTTATATGAGCGTTTAACTCGCGCCGCCGGACCCGCCGGCGGCTGCACACCGCAAGGAGGATCTCCCGCACATGAGCCCCACCGCACACCCCGCCGGTGGCCGCACCGACCTCGCCGCCCTGCGCGGCCGCCACTTCTTCACCGACCAGGAGTACACGCGCGACGAGCTGCTCGACCTGCTCGACCTGGCGGTCGCGCTCAAAGCCCTCTACCGCCGGCGGCCGCACACGCCGTTCCTCGAGGGCCGGACCCTGGCGATGATCTTCGAGCACCCCTCGACCCGCACGCGCATCAGCTTCGAGGCCGGCATGAGTGAGCTCGGCGGGCACGCGCAGTACCTGCGCCCCGGCGAGATCCACCTCGGCGGCCACGAGACCGTGGCCGACACGGCGCGTGTGGTCAGTCGTCTCGTCGACGCGATCATGGCGCGCACCGCCTACCACGCGACGCTGGCGGAGCTCGTCGCGCACGCCACGGTGCCGGTGATCAACGGACTCACCGACGACTACGACCACCCGGTCCAGTCGATGACCGACGCGATGACGGTCCTCGAGCACTTCGGGACCGTCGAGGGCCTGACCTGCGCCTTCGTCGGCAAGTGCGCCGACGCGATGGGCACCTCGGTCGCCCTCACCATGACGCGTCTCGGCAGCAGCATGGTGATGGCGGCGCCGCCCGAGGAGCAGATGACGCCCGAGATCGAGACGCTCGCCCGCGCCAACTGCGCCGAGAGCGCCGCCTCCCTCACCCTCACCGACGACCCCGTCGCCGGCGTGAAGGACGCCGACGTCGTCTTCACCGTCGGCTGGTGGTGGATGCAGCCCGAGGACGAGAAGAACGAGCTGCGCCGCATCCTCGGGCCCTACCAGGTCAACGAGGAGCTCTGGCGTCACGCCAAGCCGGGGGCGAAGTTCATGCACTGCCTGCCGGCGGTGCGCGGCGAGGAGATGACCGACGCGATCCTCGACGCGCCGTTCTCGATCGTGCTCGACGAGGCCGAGAACCGCAAGCACTTCCAGAAGGCGCTGCTGCTGGCGCTGATCGGCATCGACACGGCGCCGGCGGACCCGGAGTTGGGTGAGATCGCCGAAACGTTGCTTCGATGAGCGCGACACGAGAGGCTTTGTCCCGGAGTCGACGGCCGGCGATGCGTCCGGCCGATGGAGGGTCGTGCGAGGCCTCGAGTGGGCCGCACGAAGCAGGAGGAGTGCCCCGCACCCGCCGGTGCGGGGCGAGGGCGACGACAAGGGGGTCGCAAACGCCATGAACGAGTCATCTGCTGGAATCGACACCGCCCCGCAGGACCTCGACCCGAAGATCCGCGACCGGCTCGGCGAGATCACGAGCCCGGAGTACGTCGACCCGGCGCGCAAGAACCTGACGGCGCTCGACTGGCTCGTCTTCGTCGGCTTCCTCCTCGTCTGCGCCGTCGGCGCCGTCCTCTGGGGGTACTGAGATGGCCACCGAGCAACTCGAAGAGTTCGTCGCCGCACCGTCGGAGAAGGAAGCCCTCTTCGGCACCATCCCGGTGACGCGCGAGGAGCGCGTCTGGGGCTTCTTCGACTTCAGCTGGGTGATGATCGGCCTCGCCATCGCCACCTGGGCCTTCCTCATCGGCGGCGACGTCGTCTACTTCCTCGGGCTGAAGGCCGGCATCGCCGCCATGGTCCTCGGCAACGCGATCGGCGTCGGCGTCGTCGTCGTCAGCGTGCTCGGCGACACCAAGTACGGCCTCGAGCACTTCTCGCTCCTGCGCGCCGTGTTCGGGCGGCACGGAGTCAAGCCGCTGATCTACATCCTCAACTTCCTCGTCGTCATCGGATGGTCTGGGATCCTGGCCGTGATGTTCGGGCGCGCCGCCGTCAACGTCGTCAACGAGCTCGCCGACACGAGCTACGATGGCGACCACTTCCTCGTCGCCCTCTTCGGTCTCGTCGCCCTGTTCAGCTCCTGGCTGATCGTCGTCCGCGGCCCGGTCGCGCTGAAGTGGTTCAACCGCATTGCCGCTCCCGGGCTCTCAGTGGTCATCGTCGTCATGCTCTTCTTCCTCTTCCGGGACAACAGCTGGAGTGACTTCACCGCGATCGAGCCCCTGGAGCCTTTCGGCGATCCGCTGCTCGACTTCGTCATGGTGGTCGAGTTCTCGATCGCCGGCGGTCTCTCCTGGTGGCCGGCGCAAGGCAACCTGTGCCGCCTGGCGACGACCCAGCGCAGCGCGCTCTGGGCCACGGTCGTCGGCCTCTTCGTCGTCACGCTCATCGCCCAGACCGTGGGGCTCATGGCCGCCCTGGTCTACGAGGACTCTGATCCGACGACGTGGATGATCCCCTTGACCGGAGCCGGCTTCGGTGTGCTCATCCTTATTTGGATCGGCTTCGCCAACATCACCACGATGTCGGTCCAGGCCTACCAGACGTGTGTGGCCATGCGGCAGGAGGGCGTCAAGTTCCTCGCCGGGATGTCATGGCCCCTCCTCGTCGGCATCTTCCTCGGCCTCTCCGCGCTCTTGCTGATCAAGCCGAGCGCGGTCTACGACAACTTCTTCCAGTTCCTGTACTGGATCAGCCTCGCGTACGCGCCGGTGATCGGGATCGTCATCGTCGACTACTTCCTCCTCCGGCGGCAGACGCTCGATCTGTGGGCGATCTTCGGTCGGCGGAAGGGCGACCCCTACGACTTCTGGGGTGGCTGGAACATCGCCGCGTACATCGCCCTGGCGGCCGGGGTCGGGGTGTACCTCCTCCTGCTCAACCCGGTCTCGCTGTGGTACTCGGCGCCGTTTCCCTACATGACCGCCAGCGTACCTTCGCTGCTCACCGGCGCGATCGTGTATCTCGTCGTCACGCAGGTGTGGGTGAAGCGGGTCGGCAAGGGGGCGTACGACCGCT
>DATHSP010000091.1:0-6844 GCA_035464075.1 Thermoleophilia bacterium
GGTGGGGATCTCGGCGAGCCCGGCACAGCGGCGCCGGTCCTGCGGGGCGAGCAGTTCGAGCAGCTTGCCGAGGCTCATGACGGCGTCGAAGGCCGGCAGGAACTCGGGGAAGATGTACCCGCCCCCGAGGCCGCCGGCGAAGACGATGCCGTCCTCCGTCGACGCCTGCGCGAGCGCCGGCAGCGAGACCGGGGTGCGCACGACCTCGACGCCGAAGGGCGCCGCGAGGCGCTCGGCCAGGCGGGTCACGGTGAGCGGCAGGGCGATCCGCGCCCCGCGCGGCGCCTGCTGGGCGACGAGCCGCACGAAGAGCAGCAGCACCTTCTCGGCGGGCACCTCGTGCCCGCGGTCGTCGACGAGGTACAGACGCTCGGCGGCCGGGCCGATGACGAAGCCCAGGTCGGCCTCCATCACGCCCACCACACGGCCGACCTCGGCGATGTTGGCGCTGAGCTCCTCGGGGCCCATCGTCGGCCGGTCCGGCTCGGTGAAGGCGCGCAGGGCCAGGACCTCGGCGCCCAGCCGGCCGAGGATGTTGGGCAGCGAGTACGCGGCCGGCGAGTAAGAGTAGTCGACGACCATGCGGTAGGCGCGCGAGCGGATGCGCGTCAGGTCCCACGAGCGCATCAGCGCGCGCAGGTACCCCTCCATGGCCCGGTCGGGGAAGTGGATCTCGCCGAACTCGCTGTAGAAGGCACGACGGAAATCCTGGCGGCCGTAGTACTTCTCGATGTCCTTCTGGCGCTTGTCGGCGATGTTGACCCCGGGGGGCTCGAAGACCTGGATCTGCATCGACTCCGGGTCCCAGGGGGCGATGCGCACGTGCATGCCGCCGTCGGAGTTGCCGCTCTTGACCTCGAAGCGGTTGATCGCCGAGCTCGCGATGCGCAGGTCGCGGACGACGACGCCGGTCGAGTTGAGCCCGCACATGAGGGCGCGCTTGATGACCCGCGAGGCGGGGTGCGCGTCGCGGCTCGTGCTCACCCGCGCGCCCTTGGGCAGGGAGGTCCCGTACGCCATGGCCATCTTGAGGGCGCGCTCGGCGGTGATGTCGACGTTGATGAGGCCGACCACACCCTCCTTGCTGAAGAGCTGCGAGGTGCCGCGCGACTCCCAGATGATGCTCGAGTTGACCTGGGCCCCGGACTCGACCGTCTTGAACGGGTAGATGCGCACCCCGGGGGCGACGTAGGCCTGCTCGTTGATCATGCACTCGTCGCCCACGGCGGCGCCCTCGCTGAGCGTGACGCCGCCCTTGATGTCGACGTTCTTGCCGACGATGCTGCCGTAGACCTTGCTCGAGGCGCCGATGTAGGTGTTGGAGTCGACGACGCTGTGGCGCGTCTCGGCGTAGCCCTTGACGACGACGTTGTTGCCCAGCACCGAGTACGGCATGATGCGCGCCCGCGGGTCGATCTTGGCGTAGTTGCCGATGAAGGCGGGGCCCTTGACGTTGTCGACCGAATCGAGGCCCGAGGTCGCGCCGATGAACACGCGCCCCTCGAGCTCGATGCCCTCGATCGCGGCCCTCACCTTGCCGTCGAGCAGGTCGCGGTTGGCGTCGAGGAACTGCGGCAGGCTGCCGATGTCCTGCCAGTACCCCTCCTCGGCCACGTAGCCGTAGAGCGGCGCCCCCTGGTCGAAGAGCAGCGGGAAGAGGTCCTGGCTGAAGTCGAAGGGCCTGTCGGCCGGGATGTGGGTGAAGATCTCGGGCTCGAGCACGTAGATACCGGTATTGACCGTGTCGGAGAAGACCTGCCCCCAGGTCGGCTTCTCGAGGAAGCGCTCGATGCGGCCGTCGGTATCGACGACGACGACGCCGAAGTCGAGCGGGTTCGCGACCCGCTTGAGGACGATGGTGACGAGCGCCCCGCGCGCCTTGTGGGCGGCGACCACGGCGTCGAGGTCGATGTCCGTGAGGGCGTCGCCCGAGATCACGATGAAGGCCTCGTCGGCGAGGTACGACTCGGCCAGCTTCACGCTCCCCGCGGTGCCGGCCGGAGAGGTCTCGACCGAGTAGCTGAGGCTGACCCCGAGCGTCGAGCCGTCGCCGAAGTAGTCGCGGATGATCTTGGGCAGGAAGGCGAGGGTGACGACCGTCTCCTCGATGCCGTGACCCCGCAGCAGCTCGAGGATGTAGCGCATACAGGGCTTGCCGAGCAGCGGCACCATCGGCTTGGGCTGGTTGCTGGTCAGCGGGCGCAGGCGCGTGCCTTCGCCCCCTGCCATGACGACTGCGCGCATCGCGTGCCCCTTGCGCCGTGGTCGGCGGGTCCCCTCTGTACGCGACCTATCGTATCAGCGGGCGACGGCGCAGCGACAGGCGCCCCGCGGCGCCGAGGCGCAGGTGCTCGCCTCTGGGCGCCTCCACGGCGCGGGCGCCGGCCGCCCGCGCCCCTCAGCCCTGCTCGGCCGCCCGCTCGACGAGGTAGAAGCGCAGGCCGCGGTAGAGGTAGAGGAAGGCCGAGCCCACGTAGAGCACGAGGCCGATGCCGTAGAAGAACCAGCCCAGCACGCGCAGGTCGACGATGAAGAACTGCAGCCCGAGGATGAGGACGAAGTTGGCCGCCCTCCCCCAGGCGCTCACCGCCGGGCCGGCGCTCGTGAAGCGCTTGACCGGCAGGGCGAGCAGCAGGATCACCCCGTCGCGCAGGAGGATCGGCAGCACGGCGAGGAGCGGCAGCGTGTCGTACCACCAGAGCATCGCGACGATGGTGAAGAAGAAGGCGCGGTCGACGACCGGGTCGACCCAGCGCCCGAACTCGCTGCGCGCGTCGAACTGGCGCGCGATGAGGCCGTCGATCACGTCGGAGAGGCCGGCCGCGAGGATGATGACGGCCGTCGTCCACGACGGCCCCGGCACGTCGCGGCCGTACACGACGACGATGACCGGCAGGGCGGCGAGACGCGCCAGCGTGAGGAAGTTCGGGATGTAGCGGATCACCCGGTGCACGGCGCAGAGTCTACCAGCCGGACGCATCGGCCCGACGCTGAGCCGACCACGAGCCTGTGCTACACTGCCCCCCACGGTCGGCGTGTGGCGCAGCCTGGTTAGCGCACTAGTCTGGGGGACTAGGGGTCGCCAGTTCGAATCTGGCCACGCCGACCATTTCCATGCTCGTGAAGAGGTCGTGGCGACGGCGATGAGGTGGTTCGGGTGAGGTCGGTGGCATGACGGTCGACGCACCCGTTCGCCCGGGCTCGCGGCCCGCCCTCTTCGCGCTCTCGCTGGGTCACGGCTCCGCCGACCTCTGCTCGAGCGCGCTCTTCGCCGTCCTGCCCTTCCTCGTCGTCGCGCACGGGTACGGCTACGTCCAGGCCGGCGCCTTCGCCCTGACCGCCAGCCTCGCCAGCGCTGTGGTGCAGCCGTTGATCGGCGCCCACGGCGACCGTGGCGAGGCTCACCGCCTGCTGCCGGCTGGGCTCCTGCTCTCCGCCGCCGGGATCGCCGCCGTCGGCTTCACCACCGACTTCGCGCTCACGCTGGTCGCGGTCGCCGTCTGCAGCGCCGGCGTCGCCGCCTACCACCCCGAGGGCGCACGTTGGGCGCGGCGCGCGGCGGCCACCCACCGCATCACCTCGGACATGAGCGTCTTCTCCCTCGGCGGCGGCGTCGGGTACGGCCTCGGCCCACTGGTCGTGGCCGCCGCCCTGGCGCCGCTGGGGCTCCGCGGCACGCCGCTGGTCGCCGTCGTCCCCGTCGCGGCCGCGGTCGTCGTCGTCGTGGCCCTGCGCCGGTTCCGCGCGCGCCCCGACGATGGACTTCCCTCACACCTTGCGACGAGACCGGGCGGCTGCGAGTGGGGGCCGTTCGCCCTCCTGCTGGGTCTCTTCTTCGTGGCCAGCGGCGTCGCGATCGGGCTGCTCACGTTCGTCCCGCTCTACCTTCTCGAGGCTCGCAGCGCGAGCCCCGCCGCCGCCAACGTCATGACCAGCGCGCTCCTCGTCGCGGGGGCCGCCGGCACCCTGCTCGGCGGCCTCGCCGCCGACCGTCTCGGCCGTCGCTTCGTGCTCGTCGTGCCCCAACTCGTCCTGGTGCCCGCCATCGCGCTGCTGCCGGCGCTGAGCTACACACTCATGCTCCCGGTGATGGTCGTCGTGGGGCTGGCGGTCAACGCCAACATGAGCACCACCCTGGTGCTCGCCCAGGAGTACCTGCCGACGCGCATGGGCCTCGCCACCGGGCTGATGATCGGCTTCGCCGGCGGCGCGGGCGGTCTCATCGCGCTGGCGCTCGGGCTCCTGGGCGACGCCGCCGGCCCGAGCGCCGTCCTCTACGCCCTCGCGGTCCTGCCTCTGGCGGTCGCGGCCTTCGCGCTGCGCCTGCCGCGCCCCGCCGCCGCACCGGCCGGGACCCTCTGGCGCCGGCGGGTCGTCACCGAGCCCTGAGGCTCGCGACCCGCCCCCCTCCCCGCCGCGCTGACAACGCTCGCACCCCCCTCGTTGTCTGATCTCTCCGCCCAGCCTCACCGGCCGGCGTTCGTCAGCGTCCCGCCGTGCTGCGTGGCTTTGCACATTGACAGCGACCGCCTAGTGGGGGTCTCGTTTGTGCGGTAGCGCACAAGCACTATTGATTAGGGCAGGAGGCTCCCCATGGCACGTCGTCTCATCCCCACGCTCGAGCGCTTTCTCCGCCGGGGCGAGGACGTCCGCGGCCGTCTCCGCGAACTGCAGTCGATCAAGGACCACGCCGTCAACGAGCAGAGCTTCTTCGGTCGTTGACTGAGAGCAGGGGCGCGCTTCAGCGCCTGCCGCGCTCACGCCTGACGTGCAGCCCGTGCCTTGCGCGGGCCGGGGCGACCACTACCGCATCGGTGTGACGAGGAGCAGCACCGGGCGCCAAGGTGATCCGCTGGGCCGCTGTACGAGCGGCCACAGGCGATGAAGCCAGAGCGTCAGCGCTGTCGCCTGGGTCGCGTCAGCGTCGGCTTCTGAGGCGTCTTCGGCCTCCAGGACGGTGGCGGCGACGGGCACCTGACACCGCTGCACCGCGCCGTCGCCGAGCTCGGCGGTGACGGTGAGGGCGCCCTGGTAGAGCCCCGCCGCCGTGCCCGAGCCGAGATCGAACCCGAAGGCGAGACGCTCGGTCTCCCCCGGGGCGACACTCAGGCCGCTGCCGACGATACTCCCCGCGCCGTCCGTGAAGCCGACGCTCCGTACGACGCCGCCGATCGGCCCTGAGAGCGAGAGCGTCACGCTGATGGGCTCCTCGACCGACGACGACACGCGCGCCACGTCTGCGAAGACGACCGGCTCGCCGGCCGGGAGCTCCCCGAAGTCGAGGTGCAGCGCGCCGCCGGAAACCACCTGTGCGACCGGGACCCCGGCGGGGCTCGAGCTCGGCAGGACGGTCGCCGAGCCCGCACTCAGCGTGAAGAGCACCGACGGCGTGTCCGGCGGCGGTGACGGTGACGGCTCAGGACTGGGGGAGGCGTCGCCCGGGCCGGACGGGCTGGGCGACGGTGACGGCGACGCGGACGGATCCGGTGACGGCGCGGGCGAGGCGGATGGCGCCTCCGATGGGCTCTCGTCGGGCGTCGGCGCCGCGTCGGGGCTCGGCTGGTCGGTGCATGACGGAGACGGTGAGGGCCGCGGCCTCTCGCAGAGGACGCTGAGGGTCAGAGGGAAGTCGTGACGCTCGGTGGCGCCGACGACGGTCACGCTCAGCGTGCCGGTGTAGACGCCGGGCGCGGCGCCTGCGGGAGCCACGAGTCTCACGGCAAGGCTTCTCGTGGCCCCGGGGTCGAGCAAGTCTCCCGATCCGCCCTTGACCAGCCGGACCTGGGCGATGTACGGCGCCGCGGGGCCGTCGACGGCGAACGTGAGGCGGAGCGGCTCCGCCGCGGTCGAGGTCACGCGCAGCACGTCGTGCCAGTACCGGCGCGTGCCGGCCAGGACGTCGCCGAAGTCCAGTGAGATCTCACCCTCGTCGTCGACGGCCGCGACCGGGAGGAGTTGGGTAGGCCCGCAGTCCGGCCAATGGATCGCGCGCGAGCCGCCGGGGCTGAAGGCCAGGTAGTCTGCCCATACGCCGGTCGTGATCGTGACCGACCCCGACGTCGTCGCGGTGAACCAGGCGAGTGCGGACGCCGAGCTGAGCAGGAGGAGCAGTGCGGTGGCCGCCAGCAGCGCGAAGGCTCTCGAGCGGTCCCGCCGCCGGCGTGTGCGTCGCACCTCGCGACGCTCGAGCCGGCTCCCCCGGCGGCGCGTGCCGGCTCTTCGGTGAGGTGCGGCGCGTGGACCGGTGTCGCTGTCCGGCACTCCCGCGCGGGGTCCGCGCCGTGACGCCCGGAGAGACGGGGACGACGCCGGCAGTACCTCGTCGCCGGCGTCGGCTGCAGCGTCCGGCTCGAGTGCGCGGCGCGCTTCTTCGACAGCAGACGCCGGTGCATCGCCCATGGTCAGACGGTGCCTGACGAGGTGGGTTCTGAGCCCGTCCCCGGTGTGGAAGGCGGCTCCGCAGAGGGTGCAGACGAAGGTCACGTGCGCCTGCCCGCGGGCGCTCTCCACCGCTGCTGCGTGTCGGGCCGCGGATGCGCCCTGCGGCACGCCCCTAGGATCGGGGGCGTGCCGCACGGCATGAGCCCGCAGAGCACCCGGGTCGGCGAAGACCGCGCCGCAGCGCGAGCAGGCGAACGTGACGCCGGCCCACGTCATCGGGCGACCCGAATCACCGGAATGTCCTCACTGCACTCCTCTCGGAGTGTCCGTGTGCGTTCATACGTCAGATTCACTGCGCGGCCCGCGGGCGGGCGGCGGCAAGCCGCCGCCCGCCCTCGCTGACCTGCGTCACTCGACCGGCCTCCGAGGCTCGGTGCCTCGACAGCCGAGTACGTGACTCACG
>DATHSP010000092.1:0-3930 GCA_035464075.1 Thermoleophilia bacterium
CGCCCGGCCCGCGGCCGTTCGGCGTGCGGCGCCTGATAGCATCGGCGCGGCCAGTCCTGACGCTGGCGAGTCGACACGGGAGCAACGCATGCACGTCCTCGTCACCGGCGGAGCCGGCTACATCGGCAGCGTGATCGTCGCCCGGCTGATCGGCCGCGGCCACGCCGTGACCGCGCTCGACGACCTCTCGCGCGGCCACGCCGCGGCGGTCGCGGCGGGCGCGCGCCTGGTCGTCGGCGACGTGCGCGACGCGTCCTTCGTGCGCGACCTTCTGCAGGCTGAACGCTGCGAGGCGGTCGTCCACATGGCCGCCCTCGCCGAGGTCGCCGAGTCGGTCGCCCGCCCGGAGCTGTACCACGACGTCAACGTCGGGGGGACGGAGGCCCTGCTCGAGGCCATGCGGGCGGCGGGGGTCGCGCGTCTGGTGTTCTCGTCGACGGCCGCGGTCTACGGCGCTCCAGACGCGGTGCCGATCGCCGAGACGGCCGTCCTCCGTCCGGAGAACCCGTACGGCGCGACCAAGCTCGCCGCCGAGCGCCTGCTGGCCGGAGCCGCCACCCGGCACGGGCTCGCCTTCCTCGCCCTGCGCTACTTCAACGCCTGCGGCGCCGACGGACCGTGCGGCGAGGACCACGACCCCGAGTCGCACCTCGTCCCCCTCGCCCTGCGCGCGGCGCGCGACGGCGGCGAGCTGCAGGTGTACGGGCAGGACTACCCCACGGCGGACGGCACCTGCGTACGGGACTACGTGCACGTCGTCGACCTCGCCGAGGCGCACATCGCCGCCCTCGAGCGGCTGCCGTCCGGAGGCGGCGTCTGCAACCTCGGCACCGGCACCGGCGCCAGCGTCCTCGAGGTGCTCGCCGCCGTCGAGGCGGTGACGGGGCGCACGCTGCGCCGCCGCGCCGCCGCGCGGCGCCCCGGCGACCCCCCCGCGCTGGTGGCATCCAACGATCGCGCCGCCCGCCTCCTCGGATGGCGGCCGCGGCGCACGCTGGGCGACGCCGTCGGCGATGCCTGGGCGTGGCTGCAGGGCCACCCCCGGGGCTACGACGACCGCGTCTCCCGGCACGGCGAAGGCGGGGGCGGCTAAGCCGGCGGGCCGCAGGAGGCGTGACACAGGGAGCCGGGGACGGCGACGCGGCCGGCCGAGCTCAGGCTACGTGACTCAGGGACTCGGGGACGGCGGCGAGGCCGGCCGAGCTCAGACGGCGTGACCCAGAGAGGTCGGCGGCGAGGCCGGCCGGAGTGACGCGGAGAGGGCGGCGACGCGGAGGGCCGTCAGACGACGTGCTCGTGCGCGAGCGCGTCGAGGTGCACGCCGTCGAGCACCCGCATCATCTCGCCCTGCGCCTCGACCCAGACGTCGTGCATGGGGCAGCGCTCGCTGCGGCCGCACTCCTCGGGCCAGAGCACGCAGCCGTTGAGGGCGATGGGGCCGTCGACGGCTTCGATCACCTCGCGGGCGCTGATCGCCTCGGCGGACCGCGCAAGTGAGAAGCCCCCGCGCGCCCCGCGCTGCGAGCTCGCCAGCCCGGCGTGCACCAGCGTCTGCAGGATCTTGGCAAGGAAGCTCTCGGGGATCTCCTGCTCGCGGCCGATCTCGCGCAGCGAGGCGACCTCACCCTCGGGCACGCGCGCCAGGTACATCATCGCGCGCAGACCGTACTCCGCGCCCCGCGTCAGCTGCAGACCCACGTGCTCCTCCTCGATCCCAGACCGGACCATCTCGGTCCGATTGACTGTACCGGCCGCCCGTGGCGCGGTCAACTGCCGCGCCGTCCGCGAAGGCCCTCCGCCGGCCGAGGCCGGCGCCCACCTGCGATATACTCCGAGCCCTCGAGACCTTCCTTCTGTGAGGGCGCCCCGGTGAGAGAGCACGTCGGCCTCATCGCCATCATCGTCGCGGTCGCGGCCGTCACCGTGGCCATCGCCGTCGGCAGCCGCACGGACGACGCCGTCGACCAGACCCCCCGGCGTGCCACGCGGGGCGACGAGGCCTTCGTCGTCATGGGCGACGTCGCCGTGGCGCGACTGCGCTGTGACGTGCTCGAGCGCAGCCTGGCCGCCGATCCCGACGACCTCGAGCTCAAGCTGGAGCTGGCCGACAGCTACGTGACGGGAGAGCAGTACCGCAAGGCGGCGCGCATCTACACGGAACTCCTCGACGACGACGCCCTGGGCCCCGTGGCCCACGTGCGCCTTGCCCTCGTCCACTACCGGCAAGGCCGGCGGAAGCAGGCCTTCACCGCCCTCGAGACTGCGGTCGAACGCTGGCCGGAGCTGCAGGAGGCCCACTACCAGCTGGCGGTCGTCGCCTTCGCCCACCAGGACCTGGCCCGCGCCGTGGCCGAGTGGGACCGGGCGGCGGAGCTCGACCCGGACAGTGAGCTCGGGCGCTCGGCCGCCCAGTTCGTGACGTTGCTCGCCGAGGACGGGGCGGCGGCCACGCCCACACCGGCGCCCTCGCCCTGAGCCGGGCTGTCCCGCCGGGGGCGCCATGAGGAGAGGCGTCGGCGCGCAGGACCCGGGGAGAAGGCGTCACTGCGCGGACCCGGTGACGGCTGAGGCTGGACGTCGTCGCGCAGGCACGCCCTGTGCAGACCCCGCCACGCAGCGGCGGGCCGTCCCCGGTCAGCGGGCCGGGCGCCCCTCGATACGCGCGCCGAGGATGTCGCGCATGTGGTCGAGAGCGAAGCGGTCGACCGCGTCGCCCTGGTGCCCCGGGGCGTCGTAGGTCGCCACCATGTCGGCCCTGACCACGACTTCGTAGTCGCGGTTGCGCAGGTCGGCGACGGTGTGGAGCACGCAGATGTCGGTGCACACGCCGACGACCTCGACGACGTCGGGGCGCAGGCGCTCGAGAAGGGCCTCGAGCTGGGTGCCGTGGAACCCTGAGTAGCGCCGTTTGCGCACCACGTGCCCGCGCTCGGCGAACGGGGCCAGCTCGGGCACGATCTCGTCCTCGCCCGAGCCCTCGACGGAGTGTGGCGGGAACATCGCGAACTCGGCGTCGTCCGGGGCGTGCGTGTCGACCAGGAAGACGACGTCGGCGCCGGCCGCGACCTCGCGCTCGAGATGCGCGCGGATGGGTCGCGTCACGGCGTCGAGCCGCGGGCTCGCGAGGCTCCCGAAGCGGCAGAAGGCGTTGATCATGTCGACGACGACGATGGTCTTGCGCCGGGTCTCTCGTTCGGCATCCATGATGAGTCCTTTCCCGCCGTCGGCCGCGGGTACGCGCGGAGGCGGGGACCCGCCGCCGGCGCGGCGTCCCCTCACGGACGCGCCACCGGGGCGGCGCTCACGCGACCGGGGAGAGCCGCGGATTCGGCCGGTGCTCCCGCCCCTTCTTCGCGCAGGGCCGGCCGTCGACCACGACGACGTCGGCCGTGTAGTCGGTGTTGCCGCGCAGCAGGTGACTGCCGACCCCGTAGGCGTCGGCGGGCACCCCGGCGGCCTCAAAGGCGGCGATGCGCGCGTCGTCGAAGCCTCCGGAGACGACGATCTTGACGTGGGTGAAGCCCTCGGCGTCGAGCGCCTCGCGCACGGCGCGGACGAGCTCCGGGGCCACCCCGTTGGGCCGGAAGGTGCCCATGCGCTCCCACAGGGCGCGGTCGACCATGGTCTCGGAGGTGTCGAGCCGCACCCCCCAGAGTCGCTCGCCCAGCCCGCGGGCGCAGTCGAGCGCCGTGGTGACGCTGTCGTTGTGGAAGTCGACGAGGGCGACCACGTTGACGTCCGGGTAGTAGACGTCGGCGAAGCGCCGCGTCGCCTCGACGGTGTCGCCGCCGCAGGCGGCGATCAGGCCGTGCGGGACGGTCCCGATGCCCTTGCCGCCCCACCACGACGCCTGCGCGTCGGTGGAGACCCCGATGGCCCCGGCGATGTGGGCCGCCCAGCCGTCCCCGGTCTGCACCTGCCAGTGGTCGA
>DATHSP010000093.1:0-10880 GCA_035464075.1 Thermoleophilia bacterium
GGGGGCGGGGCGCCTGCCGGCGCCCCGCCCCCCGGACCCGCGCGCACCCGCGTGGCCCGTATCCGCACCCGCGAGCTAGGCGATGTCCTTGGAGATGCGCGCCTTGAGCTCGAGGAAGATGACGATCACGGAGCTCACCGCGATCATGATCGCCGAGAGCGCGTTGATCTCGGGCGTGATGCCCATGCGGACCATGCTCCAGATCTGCACCGGCAGGGTGTTGTAGTTCTGGCCGATGACGAAGAACGTCGTCACGAAGTCGTCGAAGGACAGGGTGAAGCAGAGCAGCGACGCGGCCAGGATTCCGGGGAAGATCACCGGCAGCGTGATCTTGAAGAACACGGTCGCGGGGTTCGCCCCGAGATCGGCCCCGGCCTCCTCGATCGCGCGGTCGAAGCCCCTCAGGCGGGCGCGGATGATGATCACCGCGAAGGGGATGTTCCAGGCGATGTGGGCGAAGACCACGGTCCAGTAGCCGGGCGAGAAGATGGACCAGAAGTTGAAGCCGAGGTACTCGAGCAGGAACTCGTTGAGCTGCACGAAGAAGAGCAGCGAGGACACGCCGGCGACGATCTCGGCGATGATGATCTTGGTGTAGTTGAGGCCGTCCCAGAGCATCTTCGTGCGGTACTCGAAGCGCTCGAGCGAGAACGAGGCGAACGTGCCGATGACGATCGCCGCGACGGTCGAGATGACGGCGATCTCGAAGCTCGTGACGAAGGCGTCGATGATCTGGGTGTTGGTGAGGAGCTTCTGGTACCAGTAGAGGGTGAAACCCTCCCAGGTCACGTTCAGCTTCTGGCTGTTGAAGGAGAAGACGATCAGCACCACGACCGGCATGTACAGGAAGATGTACACGAGCACCGACCAGGTGCCGAGGCCGAGGTCGCTGTGGCCCATGAGCCGGTCCCAGAGCGAGAGGTGCATGCGCGGCCGCCGCTCGACCGCGGCGACTGGGGTCTCAATCGCGGTTCCGTCAGCCATCAGAAGTCCTTGTTTCCCATGGCCCGCAGATACAGGGCCACGACGATGAGCATGAACACGAGGAGGACGTTCGACAACGCCGCCCCGAGCGGCCAGTTGCGGCCGGCGGTGAAGGCCTGGTAGATGAGCCAGCCCCAGAGCACGACCTTGCCGCCGCCGATGATCGCCGGCACCACGAACTCGCCCGTGGTGGGGATCGCGACCAGCATGCAGCCGGCGAAGATGCCCGGCATGCTCAGCGGTATCGTGACCCGCCGCAGGGTGGTCCACTTGCCGGCGCCGAGGTCCTTCGAGGCCTCGTAGAGCGACTTGTGGATCTTCTCGATGCCGACGAACAGCGGCAGCACCATGAAGGGCAGGTAGTCGTAGATGAGGACGAGGTACACGGCGAAGTTCGTGTAGAGCATCTCGACCGGCTCGTTGATGAGGCCGAGCGACATCATCCAGCTGTTGACGAGCCCGCTTTCGGTGTTGTTCAGGATCGTGATCCACGCATACGTGCGCACCAGGAAGCTCGTCCAGAACGGCAGCATGATGAGCAGCACGAAGAGGGTCTTGCGCTTGCCCGACTTGACGGAGATGAAGTAGGCGAGCGGGTAGCCGATGAGCAGGCAGCCGACGGTGTTGATGAGCACCATCTGCATGGTGAGCACGAAGGCCTTGCGGGTGGAGGCGTCGGTGAAGATCTGCTGGTACCACTGGGTGTCGAAGGCGAGGCTGACCCCGTTCTGGTAGACGCTCTGGGTGCCGAAGCTGTAGAGGATGATCAGGATCAGCGGCACCAGGAAGAACGCCAGCATCCAGAAGGCCATGGGGCTCACCAGCAGGGGCCCCGCGGCCTTGGGATTGATCAGACGAAGGTGCCGCTCCCCCTCGTCACGGACGGTCGCGACCTCAGACAACCTGTTCCACCTCCGTTGCGCGCGGCCCCCCTCCCGGTGGTGCTACGACCCCGGGCCGGCGGACGATGGGTGGACGGAAGCACGAAGCCCCGCGGCACAGCGCCCGACGGCCGCACGACGCGGCCGTGGCGGTGGTGGTGTCCCTGCGTGCCCGCACGACTCCCTGCGTCTCCCCCCACGTGTGATCAGACCGGCGCGAGCGCCGGAGCCCGCCACGAGCCCGGGAGTGAGGCTGACGATCGGTGACCCCCGGCGCCCCCGGCCGGCCGCCCCTCGCGACAGGCCCTGACGAGCACGGCCCTTCTCATACCGGAGGGGTGCGGGGCGGCGCAAGGGCCGGGGCGGCATGTCCTCCGCTTTCGGGGGGCGCGCCGAAACATCGCTTAACATGTCTTAACGCCCGGAGGGGGCGCGGGCGCGTACGACATGAGCTGGAACCGGAACGCCACGTACTCGGGCGTCGAGTCGCTGCGGTCGATGACCCCGCGGGCCATCACCGTGCACCCGGTCGTGACCTTGCTCAGGGGGATGACCACAGAGCCGGGCGGCGGGACGCACTCGATGACCGCGACGCCATCCGGTAGTTCGACCTTCATCGTCGTGCCGGCGCGGACGATGTCCTTGACGTCCTTCGTCCCCGTGGCCGGCGTCACCAGGATGTAGTTGCAGCCGTCGCCCTCTTCGACGCACTGGACCACGCCCTCGACCATGAATTGCGAGCGGTCGCCGTCCGACCCACCGATCCCGGCCACGGCCGCCGGGACCAGCATCGCGGCGAGCGCGCCGACCAGGGCCACCACCATCCAACGCTTCATCAGGACCTCCTTTGGGGTCCCGAACGGCCCGCACCGCATGAGGCATCCGTGCACTCTCTCGGCGGGCGCCGGGAGCGGCATGATACCCCCCGCCGCCAAAGCCTTGTCGCGGCTGAAGACACTTCAGTGGGCTCGCCACCACAAAAGGCTAGTCAGGGCTGCCAACACGGTGCCGCCCCCGGCCCCGGCAGCACGAAGCGGCGGCGGCGGCACCGGACCCGCGGCGGCGGCACCGGACCCGCGGCGGGGTCGGGCGCGCGGCGGGGTCAGGCGCGCGGCGGCGGGGTCGGCGGAGACGCCGGGGGGTCGGAGGCGGCGCCGGAGGGGTCCTCGGAGCTCGCCGTGGCCGGCCGATAAGAGGTGGCGCATCCGGGCCGCCCCTTGTAGCATGACCGCGGCGCAAGGGCCGGTAGGGAAAGGAGCCCTCGTGAAGCTCAGCCTCGTCCCCAAGGACCAGGACTACTTCCGCATGTTCTCGGAGCTGGCCGCGACGCTCGACGCGGCCGCCCAGGAGCTCGTCCGCCTCATGTCGAACTACGGCGACGCGAAGGCGATCAGCGCCCGCATCCTCGAGCACGAGCACGTCGGCGACAAGATCGTCCACGACATCGTCAAGCGGCTGAACCGCTCGTTCATCACGCCGCTCGACCGCGAGGACATCTACGATCTCGTCGCCACGATGGACGAGGTGCTCGACAACATCGAGGCGGCCGCCGACGCCATGCTCCTCTACCGCGTGGCCGAGCCGACGGTGTTCGCCCGGCGCCAGGCCGAGGTCATCGCCAAGGCCACCGCCCTCCTCCACCAGATCATCGACGACCTCGAGAAGCGCACCGACCTGATGGAAGGGGTCATCGGCGTCAACAGCCTGGAGAACGAGGGCGACCGGATCGTCCGCGACGCCATCGCCGCGCTCTTCGACGACGACATCGACGCGCGCGAAGTGATCAAGTGGAAGGACATCTACGAGATCCTCGAGTCCGCCATCGATGAGTGCGAGCACGTCGCCAACGTGATCGAGAGCATCGTGCTGAAGCACAGCTGAACCCAGTCCTCCGGTGACGATCCTCCTCATCCTCACGCTCGCGCTCTCGCTCGGCTTCTCGTACACCAACGGCTTCCACGACACGGCCAACGCCATCGCCACCTCGGTCTCGACGCGCGCCCTGACGCCGCGCGTCGCGGTCTCCATGGCGGCGGTCGCCAACCTCGTCGGCGCGCTGTACAGCACCGAGGTGGCGCGGACGGTCGGCAAGGGCATCGTCGACATCGCCGGCGGCGTCACCGTCGAGCTCGTCTTCGCCGGCGTCGCCGGCGCCGTCGTCTGGAACCTCGTCACCTGGTACTTCGGCATCCCGTCGAGCTCGTCGCACGCCCTCATCGGGGGGCTCGTGGGAGCCGCCCTCATGGAGGGCGGCTCCGGGATGGTGCGCTGGGACCAGCTCGTCGCCAAGGTGATCCTCCCCATGGTGACCTCGCCGCTCGCCGGCTTCGTCGTCGCCTACCTGCTCATGCTCGGCCTGCTCTGGCTGGTGAGGAGCTGGACGCCGGTCCACGTCAACCGCTGGTTCCGCTGGCTGCAGGTCGTGTCGGCGACGTTCATGGCCGTCTCGCACGGGCGCAACGACGCCCAGAACGCCATGGGTGTCATGACCCTGGCGCTCCTCGCCGCGGGGCAGATCACCGAGTTCGTCGTTCCGCTGTGGGTCATCCTCGCGTCGGCCGGGGCGATGGCGGCCGGCACGTACTCGGGCGGCTGGCGCATCATCCACACCCTCGGGTCGAAGGTGATCCGTCTCGACCCGATCCACGGCTTCGCCGCCGAGACCAGCGCCGCCGTCGTCATCCAGGTCGCCTCCAACATCGGCGCCCCCATCTCGACCACGCAGACGATCACCGCGGCGATCATGGGCGTCGGCTCGACCCAGCGCATCCGCGCGGTCCGCTGGGGCGTGGCGCGACGGATCCTGGTGGCCTGGGTGCTGACCCTCCCGGCCGCGGGCGCGGTCGCCGCCTTGACGTACGTGGTGATCAGCGCCATCGTGTGACGCCGCGACGGGCCTCGCGGAGTCCCCGCGTGCGGTCCCGAGACTCCGAGGGAACCCCCGCGGCAACGGCCGACAACGCGGCCTGATGGTGTCCGTCCGGCGCGATGGGTCTAGAATGAAAGGCTGGACACCCTAGGAGGACGATGAAGATCCGTCTGATCGAACCCGCCGCGCCGGGCATGCACGTGTGGTCCAAGGTACTTCTGCCCCGCCTCGGCCTGCCGATGATCGGGGCGGCGCTCAACGAGCGCGGCCACGACGCCCGCGTCTACTGCCAGCAGATGGCCCCCATCGACTGGGAGGACGTCGAGAGCGCCGACCTCGTCGGCATCTCGACGACGACGTCGACCGCGACCGCCGGGTACGGCTTCGCCGACCGGCTGCGCGCCGCCGGCATCCCCGTGATCATCGGCGGCTCTCACGTCACCTTCATGGCCGACGAGGCCCTGGCGCACGCCGATTACGTGGCCCGCGGCGAGGGCGGCGAGGTCCTCATGCTCGAGCTCATCGAGCTCCTGCGCGGCGAGCGCACGCCCGACACCATCGACGGGCTCTCGTACGTCGGCCCTGACGGCCCGGTGCACAACCCGCTGCGCGAGCGCCTCGCCGACCTCGACCAGCTGCCCTTCCCCGACCTCGACCTGATCGCCGGGCACGAGCGCCTGCAGACCACGCCGATCATGACCAGCTGGGGCTGCCCCTTCGCCTGCAACTTCTGCTCGGTCACGGCGATGTTCGGCCGCCGCTACCGCATCCGCAGCGCCGAGAGCGTGATCGCCGAGATCGAGGCCAAGCGGCCGCAGCGCATCTTCTTCTACGACGACAACTTCGCCGCCGACCGCAAACGGCTCAAGCGTCTGCTCGAGATGATGATCGAGCGCGACCTCGTGATCCCGTGGACGGCGCAGGTCCGCACCGACGTGGCTCGCGACCCCGAGCTGCTCGACCTCATGCGGCGCAGCGGCTGCCACATCGTCTACCTCGGCCTCGAGTCGGTCGACCAGGCGACCCTCGACGCCTTCGAGAAGTCACAGACCGTGGCCGAGATCGTCGAGTCCATCGACACGCTGCACGCCTACGACATCCGCTCGCACGGCATGTTCGTGCTCGGCGCCGACCCCGACACGACGCAGACCGTGCGCGACACCGTGAGCTTCTGCCTCGAGCACCACATCGACACGGTGATGCTCAACATCCTGACGCCGCTGCCGGGCACGCAGCAGTTCGCGCAACTCGAGGAGCAGGGCCGCATCTTCGACCACCAGTGGGAGCACTACGACGCCCATCACGTGGTCTTCCAGCCGGCCGGCATGACCCCGTTCGAACTGCAGAAGGAGGTCGTGCGCGGGTACGCGCGCTTCTACTCCGTGCGCAATTGGCTGCGGGCCCTGGTCAAGCTCGAGGGCGCCAAGCAGCTGCTCTTCCGCGGCTGGGGCATCATGATCGTGCGCGCCTGGCGTAAGGATCGGGGCAACCGCGACTTCATGAAGGCGCTCAAGCGGCTCAAGATACCGCGCTGGGTGCCGGGCGCGACGCGCGACGCCGCGGCGCGATAGGTCGCGGCGCGACACCTGCCGCTGTGCGGGCGCCGTCTCGAGAATGCCGTCGCGTGGTCGCGACTGCGCGACGGCGTCCGGGCCTGACCCGCGCCCGGCGACCGCCGCGGCTCACACCGTGTACAGCCAGAGCCCCACGATGTGGTACACGACGATCAGCCCGAGCAGCACCGCGAGAGCGGCCGCCGTGTAGAGCACGATCCGGTGACGGCGGAGCAGCCAGAGGGCGACCAGGCCCGCCGTCACCACGCCGATCTTGTAGAGGGCCACGGGCAGCAGCCCGAGGCCGAAGAGCGCGTCCATCAGCGGGTTGAGCTCTTCGGCACGCCCCGCCTGCAGCGCGTCCGCCGTGAGGACGAAGTCGGCCGCGTTGAAGACCCAGACCGCGAGCAGCAGCCACACGACCAGGGACGACCAGTCGGTCGGCGCGGCGGTGGCACGCGCGGGGGGCGCCGGGGTGTCGCGGGGGTGACCCATCAACGACACCACTTCCCGCGCCGGTCCATCCTCACACGGAGCTGTGAGGTCGTCACGACACGTACGCACGTCTGTGATCCGGTACCCGCATGTCCCCTCAGTCGCGTCCGCCGTTTTGCCTGTCGCGGCGAACACTACCCCCGGGGCCGACGGTACACGGCCGCGCGGCAGATGACAATCAGCCGGAGGGCAAGGCGTTGCCCGGGGGGACGACGGCGGGCTTGAGGGGGCGGCGCGACGAGAGCCGCGACGGCGAGCCCGACGGAGGAGGACGACGCCCTCCGACGAACGCTGTCGGCGGGGCCGGCGTTTGCCCCCGGCCGACCGGGCTGGTAGGGTACCGGACTTGAGATCCGACGCCGGCCGCACCGAGGCTCACCTCAGCAGGGGCGTGTAGAGCGTTCCCGCCCGTTAGGAGGCGATGCATGACAGGCATCCGACGCGCCGCGACCTTCCTCCTCATCACCCTTATCTTGATGACCGTCGTGCCGCTTGGGCCGGCCGCAGCGACCCCTCTCTCCGAGAAGCGCCAGGAGCTCGAAGAGATCGGGACCCGCCTCGGCGAGGTCTACCGCGAGTCGGCGATCGCGGTCGAGAAGTACAACACCGCGACGGCGCAGCTGGGCGACATCAAGGGAGCGATCAGGGAGAACGAGCGGCTGCTCGGTATCGCCGAGTACAACCTCGAGCTCGCCAACGCCCAGCTCGAGGCCCGGGCCGTGAGCCTGTACAAGGAGCGCGGCGTCGGCTTCGTCGACGTGCTCTTCGCCACCTCGAGCTTCGACGAGTTCGTCACCCAGCTCGAGCTCATGGAGCGCCTGGGCAACTCCGACGTCGACACGGTCAAGTCGATCGCCGCGTACAAGCGCGACATCAAGAACCGCCGCCTCAAGCTCGAGGCCGACAAAGAGGAGGCGGCGCGCCTCGTCGCCGAGCGCAAGGCGCAGAAGGACGAGGTCCTCAGCCTCCAGGCGCGCCTCGAGCGCATGCAGAGCCAGCTCGAGCGCGAGATCTCGCGCCTGCGGGCCGCGGCCCGTGCCGCGGCGGCCGCCGCCGCGGCGGCCGCCGCCGAGAGGGCCGCCCACACCTCCGAGACGACCTCGTACGAGCCGGCCGACCCAGGCGGCTCGGGCAACGCGACGGTGGTCGAGATCGCCAAGCGCTACCTCGGCGTGCCGTACGTGTACGGCGGCGCCAGCCCGTCCGGCTTCGACTGTTCGGGACTGACCATGTACTGCTACGCCCAGGTCGGCGTGAGCCTGCCGCACGGCGCCACCCTGCAGCAGAAGATGTCGACCCCGGTCCCGCTGCACGCCCTGACGCCCGGCGACCTGGTCTTCTTCGGCAGCGCCTCGTACAGCTACCACGTCGGTATCTTCGTGGGCGGGGGTACGATGATCCACGCCCCCCACACGGGCGCCGTGGTGAGCTATGGCTCGATCAGCGGCGCCTGGATCGGCGGCCGCTTCTAGACCTTCGCACGGCGACGGCCCCCGCGGCGCGAGCCGCGGGGGCCGTCGCCGTCCGCGACCCTGAGACACCGCCCCTGTTGTCGCCGGAGCACCGAGGGTGTAGTCTCCACTGCTTGAGGGCAGCCGCCGCGCGGCGCCCGCCGCTCACGCTCGTTGAGGGGGATGCAGGCATGACCGGGACACGCGCGAGACTCCTTGTACGCCTCCGCTTCGTCCTCCCCGTCGCCGTCGCCGTCGTCACGCTGCTCGTCACCGCGAGCGCCGCCGGCACACCCCTGTCCGAGAAGAAGGCCGAGCTGCAGCGCGTCAAGGAGAAGCTCGGCGCGGTCTACCTCAAGGCCGATCTCGCGGTCGAGAAGTACAACATGGCGACCGCCCAGCTGGCCGACATCCAGGCCGCCATGCGGGAGAACGAGCACCTCCTCGACGTCGCCGAGTTCAACCAGGAGCTCGCCAAGGCGCAGCTCGAGACGCGCGCGTGCATGCTGTACAAATCTCGCGGAGTCGACTTCATGGACGTGCTCTTCGCGAGCTCGAGCTTCGACGAGTTCGTCTCGCAGCTCGACCTCATGCGCCGCCTCGGCGACTCCGACGTCGACATGGTCAAGTCGATCGCCGCCTACGAGCGCGAGATCCGTGACCGCCGCCTCAAGCTCGCGGCCGACAAAGAGGAGGCGGCGCGCCTCGTCGCCGAGCGCAAGGCGCAGAAGGACGAGGTCCTCAGCCTCCAGGCGCGCCTCGAGCGTCTCGAGGGCCAGCTGACCGGCGACATCGACCGGCTGCGCCAGGAGGCCGCGGCAGCCGCGGCAGCCGCGGCCGCCGAGGCGACCGGCGAGTACCCGCAGCCCGTCGACCCGGGGGGCAGCGGCCACTCCGAGGTCGTCGCCATCGCGATGCGTTACCTGGGCGTGCCGTACGTCTACGGCGGGGCCAGCCCCTCCGGCTTCGACTGCTCGGGCCTGACCATGTACTGCTACGCCCAGATCGGCTACAGCCTGCCGCACTCGGCCACCATGCAGGCGGCCGTCACCACCGACGTGCCGCTCAGCGCGCTGCAGCCGGGCGACCTCATCTTCTTCGGCACCCCGGCGTACTCGAGCCACGTCGCCATCTACATGGGTGGCGGGCAGATGATCCACGCCTCGAGCTCCGCCGGCCAGGTCATCATCGCGGCGGTGTACGACGGCGCCTGGATCGGCGGCCGGCCCTGAGCCACTGAGCGCGCGCCGGCCCTCGACGCCCTGACCGAGGCGGTCACCACAGCCTGAAGCGCAGACGCCGCGGCCGCGCGCGCTTCGCCGCGGCCGCGCGCGCGCTGCCGCGGCCACCACGGTCTCGCGCGCGTCCGTCCGTGGCCCGACGCTCGCGACGCCGAACCTCCTCACCCCGGCCACCGAACCGTCGCGACCCGTCCGTCAGGCTCGCCGGTCGGAGAAAGGGGTAAGGCTTTCGCCCAAACTGACGAATAAGGAAGAGGCGGCCACACGCGAACCCTGGGGGAGCCCAGTGAAAGCCATAGACGAACTCCTTGCCGACATGATCGCGCGCAACTCGTCCGACCTGCACATCAAGGCGGGCAGTCCGCCCGTTCTCCGCGTCGACGGCGAGCTCGCGCTCATGGACGAACCGCCGCTCACCCCCGAGGACACCAAGGACGTCGCCGCCTCGATCATGACCGACAAGCAGATCAGGCGGTTCTCGGAGCACAACGAGATCGACTTCGCCTACTCCGCCCCGAACCTCGGGCGCTTCCGCGTCAACGTCTTCCGCCAGCGCGGCAGCATCAGCATCGCCATGCGCCAGGTGACCACGAAGATCCCCTCGTTCGAGGAGCTCCACCTCCCCGACATCCTCAAGCGCCTGGCCCTCGAGCCGCGCGGGATGATGCTCGTGACCGGCACCACCGGCTCGGGCAAGACGACGACGCTGGCGGCGATGATCGACCACATCAACGCGACCATGCGGCGCCACATCGTCACCATCGAGGACCCGATCGAGGTGCTGCACAAGGACCGCAGGGCGATCATCAACCAGCGCGAGATCGGTCTCGACACCGAGACCTACGCGAGCGCCCTCAAGTACGTGCTGCGCCAGGACCCCGACGTCATCTTCATCGGCGAGATGCGCGACACCGACACCGTGTCGGCGGCGCTGACCGCGGCCCAGACCGGCCACTTCGTGATGAGCACGCTGCACACGATCGACGCCACCGAGACCATCAACCGCATCATCGACTTCTTCCCGCTGCACCAGCAGAAGCAGGTGCGCATCATGCTGGCCGGCACGCTCAAGGGCATCGTCTCGCAGCGTCTGCTGCAGCGCGCCGACGGGCAGGGCCGCGTGCCCGCCATCGAGGTCATGATCACCACCAACCGCATCCGCGACTTCATCCTCGACCCGGACCAGGCGATGCTGGTCCACGACGCGATCAAAGAGGGTGACTTCTACGGGATGCAGACCTTCGACCAGGCGCTGCTCAAGCTGTACGAGCAGGGTCTGATCACGCTGAGCGACGCGGCCCAGGTCGCCACCAGCCCGCACGACTTCAAGCTGATGGTGCAGCAGCAGGGCCACGACGTCAGCCTGACGACCTTCTGAGAGACGAAGCAGACGGACGGCGGCGGGG